>NZ_JBEYYT010000495.1:0-6258 GCF_040645715.1 Spirillospora sp. NPDC046719
GTCAGGCGCCGGCCTGCTCCTTGAGCTCGACGCGGCGGACCTTGCCGGAGGCGGTCTTGGGGAGGTCGTCCACGAAGACGACCTCCTTGGGGACCTTGAAGTTCGCGAGCCGCTCCCGGCAGTGCGCGATCAGCTCGTCCGCGGTCGCGGTGCGGCCGGGGCGCAGCCGGACGTAGGCGCGGCCGACCTCGCCCATCCGGGCGTCCGGGACGCCGACGACGCCGGACTCGGCGACCGCGGCGTGCCGGGCGAGGACGTCCTCGACCTCCGCCGGGTACACGTTGAACCCGCCGACGACGAACATCTCCTTGGACCGGCCGGTGATGGACAGGTTGCCGCGCTCGTCCAGGCGGCCCCGGTCGCCGGTGTCGAGCCAGCCGTCCCGGATGGTCTCGGCGGTCGCCTCCGGGTCGTCGAGGTAGCCGCTCATCACGTTGTAGCCGCGGACGAGGATCTCCCCGTCGGTGCCGGCCGGCACCGGCTCGCCCCGGTCGTCGACGATCTTCACCTCGACGTCGTCGATGGCCCGGCCGCACGTCGTCGCGATCGTCTCGTCATCGTCGTCCAGCGAGCAGGCGGACACCGTGCCGGAGCACTCCGTCAGCCCGTACGCGGTGATGACCTGCGGGAACAGCTCCTCGCGGATCCGCCGGACGAGCGCGACGGGCACGTCGGCGGCGCCGGTCACCGCGAGCCGCAGCGAGGACAGGTCGCGCTCGGCGCGGCCCGGCGCGTCCAGCAGCGAGGTGTAGATCGTCGGCGGGCCGGGCAGCACCGTGATCCGCTCCGCCTCGATGATCCGCAGCGTCTCCGCCACCTCGAACACCGGCTGGAGCACCATCGTGGCGCCCTTCAGCACGCACGCGATCACGCCGGCCTTGTAGCCGAACGAGTGGAACATCGGGTTCACGATCAGGTAGCGGTCGCCGGCGTGCACGCCGGTCCGCGCGGCCCACGCCTCGAACGTCCGGACGTTCTGCTCGTGCGTGCACATCACGCCCTTGGGCTTGCCGGTCGTCCCGGACGTGAACAGGATGTCGGCGACGTCGCCGGGGCGGACGGCGGCGGCCCGCGCGTCCGCCTCCGCGAGCGGGACGGCCTTGCCGGCGAACCCGGCCCAGGACGTCACGCCCGGCCGCTCCTCGCCGTTGAACGTGACGACGGCCTTCAGGTCGGGCAGGCCGGGGTAGGCGCCGGTCGCGTCGACCCCGAGCATGCCGGGGTAGTCGATGCCGAGGAACCCGTCGGCGACGAACAGCATCCTCACGCGGGCGCGGGTCAGCGGCCAGCGCGCCTCGTCGCCCTTGTACCGGGTGTTGAGCGGGACGAGCGTCGCGCCCGCGCCCATGGCGCCGAGGACGGTGACGATCCACGGCAGCCCGTTCGGCGCCCAGATCGCGATCCGGTCGCCCGGCTCGATCCCGGCGCCGGCGAACGCGGCCGTCGCCTCCCGCACCCGGTCCCGCAGCTCCGCGAACGTCACACGGACGTCCCCGTCCACCACGGCCTCGGCGTCCGGAAACGCCTCCGCCGCCCGTGCCAACACCGCCGGAATCGTCAGTTCGCCCATGAGAGCCCATGGTGGCCCCGGTCACCCCGGATCGGCCAGACCGTCCCGCTCACCGGTACCCCGCGAGACGCTCGCGCGGCCGG
Organism: Spirillospora sp. NPDC046719; assembly: GCF_040645715.1. Lineage (NCBI taxonomy): Bacteria > Bacillati > Actinomycetota > Actinomycetes > Streptosporangiales > Thermomonosporaceae > Spirillospora > Spirillospora sp. NPDC046719. The sequence continues at coordinate 1,654 of NZ_JBEYYT010000495.1, forward strand.
CGGGTAGGGGCATCAAATAAACATTTTTGTTCGTTTGGGGTTCCCGGCGGGCGCGCGGGTTGTTAGCGTCCCGCCCAAGCACCTCCGACCCCGGGAGTCGCGCCATGCGCCGTCTCGCAGCCGCGTGCTCGCTGATCCTGGTCCTCGCCGCGCTCGCCGTCCCCGCCTCGGCGGCCCCCGCCCCCGCGGCGCCCTACGGCATCGCCGTGCAGCGCAACCTCGCGCTGCGGCTCAAGGACGGGACGCTGCTGCGCGCCGACCTGCACGTGCCCACCGATCGCGCCACCGGGAAACCGGCGCGCGGCCCGTTCCCGGTCATCGTCGGGTTCACCCCGTACGGCAAGACGCCGTCGGCGGAGACCGGCTCGCCCGGCACCGGCGGGCTCAACCCGTACCTCATCGAACGCGGCTACCTGGGACTCGTCGTGGACGTCCCCGGGACCGGCGGCTCGCAGGGGAGGTTCGACCTGTTCGAGCCGTCCGAGGCGCAGGCCGGCGCGCAGATCGTGGACTGGGCGGCGCGGCTGCCCAACTCCAGCGGCGAGGTCGGCATGCTCGGCCTGTCGTACCTGGCGATCGACCAGCTGTTCACCGCCGCCGCGGTCGGCCCGCACTCCCCGCTCAAGGCGATCTTCCCGATGGCGGCGTCCGCCGACCCGTACCGCGACCTCTTCGTCAGCGGCGGCGCGCTCAACGTCGAGTCGCCGCTCGGCCTGGTCTTCGGCTACGGGGTCACCCGGGTCACCACGCCGTTCGTGGAGCTGCCCAAGGATCCGGCGGCCGCGCTCGTCCTCGCCTACGAGCACCTCATGCAGGCCGGGCCGTTCGAGCTGACGATCGCGCGCGACATGCTCACCAACGGCCCCCGCAGGTACGACAACGCCTGGTGGAAGGAGCGGGCGCCCGAGAGCGTCCTGCGCAGGATCGTCGCCAACGGCGTCGCGGTCCATCTCGTCGGCGGGCTCTACGACGTCTTCCAGCGCGGCGAACCGCTGCTCTACAGCGGGCTGCAGAACGCGGCGGCGGGCCGTCCGGTGACCGCGCCGATGACGCCCGGCCAGCCCGTCTCCGACAAGTACCAGCTGCTCTACGGCCCGTGGACGCACGGCGACATGGGCAGCGGGCAGGACCTCGACGCGATCCAGCTCGCCTGGTTCGACCACTGGCTGAAGGGACGCGGCACCGTCTCCACCGCCACCCCCCTCCACGTGATCGAGCCCGGCGGACGGCGCTACGACACCGCCGACTACCCCCTCGCGCAGGCGCGCCCGACCCGGATGTACCTGCGCTCCCAGGGACGCCTGACCTCCGCGCGGCCGACCGGCGCCGAACCCGCCGACTCCATCGCGTTCACCGGCCTGTCGAACCCGTGCACCCGGTCCACCGACCAGTTCGCCGCCGGGATGCTGTCGCAGCTCTTCGCCAGTGCGGGCGTCGCCTCGCCCTGCACGGGCTCCCAGCGCAAACCCGTCAAGGGGCCAGGCGAGACGACCTACACGTCACCGGCGCTGGCCGCGCCGCTGAAGCTCGCCGGGCCGATCGGCGTGACGCTGCGCGCCGCGTCCACCCGCCCGGAGACGCTGTGGGCGCTCACCCTGGAGGACGTCGCGCCCGACGGGACGTCCACCGACCTCAGCGGCGGCGCGCTCATGGGCTCGATGCGCGCGGTCGACGGGAAGCGCAGTTGGAAGGGCGCGTCCGGCGGCTGGGTGTACCCGTACCACCCGCTCACCCGCGCGGCCCAGCGGCCGGTCGTGCCCGGGGCCGTGACCCGGTACGACATCGAGATCCGGCCGGCGTTCGCCACCGTCCCGGCGGGCCACCGCCTCCGCGTCCGCGTGGCGACCGCCGACTTCCCGCACCTCGTCCCGCTGGCCGACCTGCCGTCGCTGGCCGGCGGGCGGTACACGATCCGCCACGACGCCGCGGCGGTGTCGACGATCGACCTGTCCACCCTCCCCTGACCCGCACCTCCCCTGGCCCGCATCTCCCCTGATCCGCGCGTCCGGCCGGGGCCGGTCCCACGGGGGACGGCCCCGGCCGCACGTCACAGCGCGTCGAGGTCGACGGCCTCGGCCATCGCCCGGTACCCCGCGTCGCCCGGATGCAGGTGGTCGCCCGAGTCGTGGGCGGGGTCGAGGGCGTCGCCGAGCACCGCGGCGACGTCGAGGACGGCGTCGTACTCCCCCGACCCGCGGATCCAGGCGTTGACCTCCGCGCGCGCCGCCTCGCTGCGCGGCGTGGAGAAGACCGAGCCCCGCATGGGCCCGAGCGTCGCCCCGACCGTCCGCAGGCCCGCAGCGCGCGCCCGGCGGATCATGTCCCGGTGGCCGGCGATGACGTCCGCCGCCGGCACCACGGTGCACGGGGCGAGGACCGGGAACGGCGGGTCGCCGGCGACCTCGCCGATCCCGACGTCGTTGATCCCGACGAAGACCACGACGGTGCCCACCCCTGGCTGGCCGAGGACGTCGCGGTCGAACCGGGCGGTGGCGCGGTCGCCCAGCCAGGGCGAGTCGACCGTCACCCGGTTGCCGCCGATCCCCTGGTTGAGGACGGCGCGCGGCCGGCCCGCCGCGACCAGCCGCCGGGCGAGCAGGTCGGGGAACCGCTGGTCGGTGTCCGGGGTGCCGCCTGTCCCGTCGGTGAGCGAGTCGCCGAGGACGACGATGCCGTCGCCGGGGGCCGCCCCCGCAGCGGCCACGTCCACGCCCGCGAGCAGGTACCAGGACTGCGAGGTTTCGGTGAAGGCGGCGCCGTCGCCGTCGGCGCGGTGATCGCCCGCCGCCCGGTACGTCGTCGCGAGGGCCTGGGCGTGGAACGTCACCGGCCCGGACGGCTCGTCCAGGACCATCGTGACCGTCACCGCGTCCAGCGGTCCGGCCGGGAACGGCACGCCGTCCGTGGCGAGGTCCCCACCGGGCGGGACGGCGAAGGAGGACGCGCCGTCCACGGTCAGCTCCCGCAGCGTGCCGGGCTTCACCGCCGCGCCGCCCGCGGACGCCGCGACCGTGGCGCCCACGATCCGGACCGGCGCCGTGCCGTAGCGGTTGGACAGCCGGACCCGCAGCGCGTCGCCGCCGATGCCGAGCCGGACGGTCTGGCGGACCGTCCGGCCGCCGAGGCCCTCCTCGGACCAGTTGGGGGCGAAGCCGGGGCCCGGCCGCTGCGGCGCGGCGGTCCAGGCGGCGGCCCACGCGCGCTCGCCGGTCATCCGAAGAACCCGACGACGCCGCGGATGCGGTCGCCGTAGAACTCGACGACGTCGTAGCCGGTCGCCGCCTCGCCCAGCCGCCAGGTGAACAGTGCCCGGTCGTGGTGGACGCCGATCACGTCGCCGAGCGCGAAGCGCAGGTCGCCGAAGTTCGCCTGGGCGCGCCCGATCGCCTCCGACAGTTCCGCGTGCCCGCGCAGGCCCGCGTAGTCGGGGTCGCTGTAGAGCGCGTCGCCGGTGAGGACGGACCCCATGAGCGACTCCCGGGCGGCGGCGTCCCGCTCGTTCCAGATGTCGAGGTAGGCGTTGATCAGGTCGGTCGCGGTCATCGGAGGGCTCCTTCGAGAGAGGTGGACTCCCCGTCCCGGGCCTCGGGACGGGCGGGTTCGAGGACGAGGGCGATCAGGCCGCCCGCGACGGTGGCGGCCGCGGCGGCCCAGCCGGCGGCGTGCAGGCCGTGCAGGAGGTCGCCCGGGCCGTTGGCGATCGCGACGAACGCCGCCAGCCCGAGGGCGCCGCCGATCTCCTTGGCGCTGCTGGCCAGCCCGGAGGCGACGCCCTGCTGCTCCGGCGGGACGCCCGCGCCGGCGGAGGCGAACAGCGTCACGAACGCGACGCCGCCGAACAGGCCCCAGACGACGCTGCCGGGCAGCAGCGTCCAGAAGCCGCCGCCGACCGTGGTGCCGGCGACCATCGCGGCGATGCCCGCGCCCGTGCCGATCGTCGAGACGGCGAGCGTGGTGCGGATCCCCCAACGTCCGAGCAGCACCGGGGTGGCCTTGAGCGCGGCGAGCATGCAGACCAGCGTCAGCGGCAGGAACGTCAGCCCCGCCTCCAGCGAGCTGTAGCCGAGGACGGGCTGCAGGTAGGAGGTCAGGATGTAGTAGCCGCCGCCGAGCGTGCCCTGGAAGACGGCGATCACGACCATGGTGGTGGCGAGGCCGCGGCCGCGCGCCAGCCGCAGCGGGATGAGCGGGTCGCGGGTGCGGGCCTCCACCGCGAGCAGCGCCGCGAACAGGACGGCGCCGGCGGCCAGCGACCCGGCGGCGCGCGGGGACGCCCATCCGGCGTCCGGCCCGCTCGCCAGCCCGAACACCAGCAGCGCCGATCCCGCGGTGGCCAGCACCGCGCCCGGCACGTCGAACAAGCCGGGCGCGCGGGCCGGGTCGGCGGGCAGCAGCCGCGGCGCCGCGAGGGCGCAGCCGAGCGCCAGCGGCACGTTGACGAAGAACACCCACTCCCAGCCCAGGTAGTGGGTCAGTACGCCGCCCAGCAGGGACCCGGCGGCGAGCCCCGCGCTGCCCGCCATCCCCCAGGCGCCGAGCGCCTTGTTGCGCGCGGGGCCCTCGGCGAATCCGCGGTAGATGAGGGCGAGCGTCGCGGGCGTCAGC
>NZ_JBEYYT010000496.1:0-3530 GCF_040645715.1 Spirillospora sp. NPDC046719
GGTCGTCGGGCCCGTCCCCGCCCCCTACGGGATCGGGCCGGTGACGCTCGGCTCGGACGGCACCCGCGCCGACGACGTCCTCATCCCCGCCGGCGGCTCCAGACGTCCCGCCGACGCCGCCACACTGGCCGATCTCGGCCACACCATCCACATGGACGGCCGCGCCGTCCGCGACTTCATCGCCGGCGCCCTGCCCCGGATGGTCGCCGAGGCGTGCGAGGACGCCGGGATCAAGCCCGCCGACCTCGCCCTGGTCGTCCCGCACCAGCCCAACCCGCGGCTGGTGGCGTCGCTGGCCGGGGACGCGGGCCTCGAACCGGACCAGCTGATGATCGCTGGGGAGGACGTCGGCAACATCGGCGCCGCCAGCCTCCCCTACGCCCTGGACCGTGCCGTGCGCACCGGCCGCGTCGGCGGCGGCGACCTGGTGCTGCTCGCCGGGTTCGGTGCCGGCCTGACCTGGGGGCGCGCCCTCATCACCTGGCCCGGCGCGTGACTCCCCCGGGCGTCCGGGGCCGGGCTCCGGCGCGGCGCCGTCACCGGCGGAGCAGGCCGGCGACCGAGCGCAGCAGGTCGCGGGTCTCGGCGCGGCGGTCCCAGCCGATCACCGCGCAGACGGCGGCGAGCGCGGCGGGGAACAGCGCCCACGCGGCGTCCAGCACCAGCAGGTGGGTGAGGACCGCGCCCGCCAGCAGGCCGATCAGCGCGGTCGCGGCGAACCCGGCCAGCCGCGGGACCACCAGCCCGATCGCGCCGGCGGCCTCGACGGTCCCGGTCACGTACCGGAACCACTGCCCCCAGCCGATCCTGGTGAAGGTCTCGACCGCGTCGGCCTGCCCGGCGAACTTCGGCATCGCAGAGGCGAAGAACAGGAACGCGGCGATGAGGACCTGCGCGGTCCACAGGACGCGGCGCAGGACACGGCGGCGGCCCTCGACGGAGCCGGTGGCGGGGGCGGCGAGGATCTGGGTGACGGTCATGGCGGTGTCCTTCCGTGCGACGTGCTCGTCTCGTGCCTTCACTGACGCGTCGCACGGGCGCACGCCGGATCGACATCCCGGCCCGTTTTTTCTCGGACTTTTTTCGCCGCCTCCGTCAGCGCAGGTCAGGGACGGTCCGAAGCGCGCCCGCCTCCGTGTTCCGGCCGGCGTTGCGGCGGGCGGCGACCGCGGCGGTGACGCGGACGAACGCCGCCAGCGCCCGCGACCGCGACTCCTCGGGCCACGCCAGCACCAGCGTCGTCGGCGGCGCGTCGGGCACCGGCACCGCCGTGAGGTCGTCGCGCAGCAGCCGCCGGTAGGACCGCGGCAGCACCGCCACCATCCGGCCGAGCGCGATCAGCTGCATCACCTGGCCCCCGTCGGTCACCATCGGCCCGTCGCCGCCCGGCCGGGCCGGGGTCCGCGGCAGCACCTCCCCGTCCAGGTCGGCCATCGACACCCGCGCCCGGCCCGCGAGCCGGTGGGTGCGGGGCAGGACGACGACCTGCGGTTCCACCACCAGTTCCTCGACGGCCAGGCCGGTCAGGTCGGCGCGCGGCGCATACAGCAGGGCGGCGTCGGCGCGCCCGTCGTCCAGCGCCTGCCGCGCCCCGTGGCCGAACACCATCTCCACCGGCAGCGCGTCCGGCTCCCGCTCGTACTCGGCGAGGACGTCCGGCAGCAGCCCGCCGCCGTCGCCGCCCGGCTTCATCGCCAGCACGAACCGGGCGCCGGTCCCGCCGGCCCTGCGGGTGCGCAGCACCGCGGCCTCCACGGCCGCCAGCGCGGCGCCGCCCTCGGCCAGCAGGGTCTCGCCCGCCGGGGTCAGCGTCACCCGGCGGCTGGTGCGCTCCAGCAGCCGGACGCCGAGCCGCCGCTCCAGCCGCGCGATCGCGCGCGACAGCGGCGGCTGCGCGATGCCGAGCCGTTCGGCGGCCCGCCCGAAGTGCAGCTCCCGGGCGACCTCCAGGAAGTAGGCCAGCTCCCGCGTCTCCACCAGATCCATACCTCAAGGGTATCGATCGTGGTCCGGTCGGTGTTGGAGTCCGCCCGGGCCCCGGTGATGGGATCGAGGGCATGAGCGAACGACCCACGAACGCCAAGGTCGCCCTGGTCACCGGGGCCAACAAGGGAATCGGGCGCGCCATCGCCGAGGGGCTCGCGGCGCGCGGCATGACCGTGCTGCTCGCCGCCCGCACCCCCGACCTCGGCGAGAAGGCGGCGGCGGAACTGCGCGACGCGGGGCACGACGTCCGGTTCGTCCGGCTGGACGTCACCGACGACGACAGCGTCCGGGCCGCCGCCGACACCGTGACCGCCTCTCCGGGACGGCTGGACGTCCTGGTCAACAACGCCGGCATCTCCGAAGGCCCGAACGACCCTCCCTCGGAGGCCGACCTGGACCATGTCCGCCGCGTGTTCGACACCAACCTGTTCGGCGTGATGCGGGTGACCAACGCGCTGCTGCCGCTGCTGCGCCGCTCGCCCGCCGCCCGGATCGTCAACGTCTCCAGCGGCACCGGGTCGCTGACCCACATGACCGACCCGGACCACTACTTCTGGAACCTGGGCGCCGTGGCGTCCTACCCGCAGTCCAAGACCGCGCTGAACATGCTGACCGTCCAGTACGCCAAGGAGCTGCGCGACACCGGCATCCTGGTGAACGCCGTCGCGCCCGGCGCCTGCGCCACCGACTTCGCGATCGAGCACATCCGCGCGGGCCGCACGATCACCCGCACAGCCGAGCAGGGCGCCGCGATCGCGATCCGGATGGCGACCCTGCCCGACGGCGGCCCGACCGGCGGGTTCTTCGACGACGACGGCGCCGTCCCCTGGTGACCCGGCGGACGAATCCGGGCGGGCGGTCCGGCGGGTGATCACCAGGGGGACAGCACCAGGGCCTGGACGGCGATCGCCGTGGCCGCCTGCGCCGCCAGCCACCACCGCGCCCCGGCCGCCCGCCCCGATCCGGACGCCCGCAGCGACGCGGCCGCCACCAGCCACGCCGCGAACGGCACCCAGATCCGCTCGACCTCGCCCTTGGTGACCCCCGACAGGTCCAGCACGACCACGCCCAGCAGCGCCGCGCACGCCGGCAGCGCCACCGCCGCCGCCGGGGACACCGCGCGGGTGCGGGCCGCGCGCCACAGCACGTGCGCCGTGCGCGGCAGCGCGTACGCGACCGCGGGACCCGTCAGCAGCCCCAGCACCGCGAGGTCGCCGAACAGGAAGTAGGCGTAGGAACGCTGCGCCGAGCCGCGGCTGACGAGGTAGGTGTCCAGGGTGGCGCGGACGCCGTCCGGCCACCAGAACCCCAGCAGCGTGAACGCGGCCGGTACCACCACCAGCCCCGCGCCCAGCGCCACGAGCATCCGCGGGTGCGGGCGGAGCAGCAGCAGGACCGCCAGCGGCACCGCGAACAGCGGCAGCAGCCCGTACGACAGGTACGGCAGGCTGCCCAGCAGCACACCGCCGGCGGCAGCGGCGGCCGGCGCCGGACGGGGCCGGCCGTGCCGGGGCCCGGCCGGCGCGGCGGGGGGGGGGGGCCGC
>NZ_JBEYYT010000496.1:3540-6258 GCF_040645715.1 Spirillospora sp. NPDC046719
CCCGGGACCGGGTGGGCGGCGGCGTTCGTCATCGCGTCGGGCACGTCGGCGGTCGCGGCGAGCGCCGTCAGCGCGGTCCCCCACGCGCCGACCGCGAGGAAGAACGCGTCCATCGCGGTCGCGACCCACAGCGCCAGCGGCGCCAGCACCAGGAACGGCACCGCCGCCCGCGCCGCCCGCTCCCCCGCGACGCACCGCAGCGTGACGGCGATCGCCGCGACCGCCGACGTGCCCGACGCGATGACGAACGCCGCCGCCCACCCGGTCCCGGGCAGGCCCGCCTTCTCCAGAGCCCACAGCGTCAGCGTCGGCAGCGGCGGATGCCCCCGCACGTGCGTCGTGTAGCCGCCGAGCCGCTCGGTGAAGGTCCGCAGCCACTCCAGCGGGTCGGGCCGCACCTGCGCCAGGCCCGCCGGGTACTCGGTCGGCGCGTCCAGCGGCCGGGCGAGCGCGCCCCACCCGTCGGACGCGGCGAGCGCGACCGCCCACAGCGCCGCCCCCGCCCACGCCACCACCGGCAACGCCCGCCACCGCAGCCGCGACGCCGCCCACGGCAGCGCCGTGACCAGCACGGCGGCGGCCGCCACCGCCGGAGCCATCCGCCAGGTCAGCGGATGCGAGCGCGCCCGCGCGTGCAGCGGCGGCAGCGCGTCCTCGGTGGCGAGCCCGGCGCGCCGCAGGTACCAGCCGGCGGCGAACACCGCCGCGATCCCCACAGCCCACACCGCCACGGCGATCCAACCCGGGCGGCTCCCGCGCCGCGCGACCGGGGCCGGGACGTCCCGCGGCCGGGTGTCGGTGGCGGTCACCTGTCCCGCTCCCTTCGCTCCGGCCGCCGTCCCGGCGGGACGGCGCGGTGCGCTCCGCCGCTCATGCCGTCCCGCCGCCCGCGCCCGGCGATCGCCCGCCACGCCAGCACCGCGACCGCCACGGCGCCGATCAGCCCCACGACGATCGCGAGGTTGCGGCCGTAGGGCAGCGGCAGCTGCGACGGGACGTCCGGGCGGCGCCCGTAGCCCAGGACGAGCGGGATCGCGACCGCCGTCACGCACGCCGCCACCACCAGCGCGCCGCGCAGCACCCGCCGGTAGGCGACCGGGATCCAGCCCGTCACCAGGCCCGCGGCCAGGACCACCGGGACCAGCACCCCGTCGTGCAGGACCGCGGCGCCCACGAACCACGCCGCCCAGCGCCGCACCGGGACGTCGGCGACGATCCCGCTCAGCCCGTACCCGATCAGCGCCGTGCCCGCCGCGTACGCCGCGTACCTGGCGATGGGCGCGTTCATGCGACCACCAGCCGGCCGACCCACTTGGTCTGCATGACGCCGGGGCGGTTCGGCGCGATGAGCCGGCACGGGTACCCGTGGTCGAGGTCGAGGGTCTCGCCGTTCACCCGCAGCGCCAGCAGCGTGAGGGGGTCGTGCCAGTGCGGCGGACGCACCTCCGAGGTGCGGTAGAGGCCGCGGGGTTCCAGCGATTCGACGCGGACGTTCGCGTCGTCGTCGACGCCCGCCATGCGCAGCACGTCCCGCAGCCGCACGCCCTCCCAGTCGGCCTCCGCGCTCCAGCCCTCCACGCACGCGATCGGCAGCCGCGCCGTCCGCATCGGCATGGCCTGCAGCTGCGCCAGCGACAGGGTCAGTTCCCGCCGGACGCGGCCGGTGACGGTGAGCCGCCACCCCGGGTCGCGGGCGAGCGCGGTGACGCCCGACCCGGCCGCGGACTTGTTGACCGGCAGGCCCTGCGGCCCGATCCCGGGACGGCGGGGCGCGAGCACCGCCAGCCGCGCCAGCGGCGAGAACGTCTCCCCCACGGTCGTCGCGACGACGACGCCGCTCGCGCCGAGCACCGTCAGCAGGAACGTGCGGCGCCGCAGCCCGTCCTGCGGCCGCGTCATCACCGTTCGGCGCGTCTTGGCCCACTCGTTGGCGATGTGGATCAGCAGCGCGCCGATGATGATGTAGGCGGTCCAGTAGTGCGCGGTGGTGAAGAAGAACCGGAACGCGTACCAGTAGTCGATGTTCATCACGCCGGTGACCAGCTGGAACAGCGACCCGCCGACGAGGACGAACACCATCAGCCGCTCGATCGCGTGCCCGGCCGAGCGGGCCGGCGGCCACTGCAGCAGCCGCGGGTAGACCGTCCACAGCTTGGCCAGCAGCAGCGGCACGGCCGCCAGGCCGGTCATGACGTGCAGGCCCTGCGTGACCCGGTACAGGTTCACCGGGCGCGACGGCCACGTCATCCAGTTCGCCGGGTTCTGCATCAGGTGGCTGACCAGGCCGGTGCAGAACGCGACGAGGAAGCAGGCGCCGAGCGCGATGCCCAGCCACGCGGCGACCCGCTCGTCGTGCAGGCGGCTGGTGAAGCGCTGCGGCAGCGTCGTCAGCGCCTCCGGCGGCACCGGCCGGCGGTCGAGGAGGGACCGGGTCAGGGACGCAGGGCGACGAACCATCGGCCGGCCTCCTCCCACCGCTCGGTGACGGCCGCCCCGCACGCGGCGGCCAGCGCGCCGGCGCCGTCGGCGGACACGTGAGCCCAGGGGAACCACTCGCCGACCGCGCGGCCCGACCGCAGCCGCAGCGGCTCGGTCCGCGTCCCCGCGCCCGGCGGGTCCACCTCCGCCAGCACCCGGCCGCCGGGTCCGAGCAGCCCCAGGACGCGGCGCAGCAGCGCGGCGGGGTCGCCGCCGATGCCGATGTTGCCGTCGGCCAGC
>NZ_JBEYYT010000497.1:0-6242 GCF_040645715.1 Spirillospora sp. NPDC046719
CCACCGGTGCCGGATCGCCGCCCTCGACCCGCACGGGGCGGGCGGCGGGCCGGTGCCCGGCCGCGCTCACCGTCAGCGTGTAGCCGCCGGGCGCGAGGTCGGCCAGCGCGAACGCGCCGTCCGCTCCGGTGGTGGCGGAGGCGACGACCTCGCCGCGCTGGTCGGTGGCGACCGCGACGGCCCCGGCGACGGGCGCGCCCGCCTCGTCGCGGACCGTCCCGGCCACGCCGCCGATCCCGCCGAGCACGAGGTCGGCGGCTGCGGGGCCGTCGAGCACGGCGACGGTGGCGGCCTCGGGCTGGTGGCCCGGCGCCGACCCGACGAGCACGTAGCCGCCGGGCGCGGGCGCGGCGACCGCGTACCGGCCGTCGTCGCCGGTGGCGACCACGCCGAGCTGGCGGCCGCTCGCGTCGATCAGGGTGACGGTGGCGCCGGAGAGCGGCGTCCCGTCGGGGCGCCGCACCCGTCCGCGCACCGCCGGGCCCTCGCCCGCGGGGGACGGCTCGGCCGCGGCGGACGTCTCGCTCTCGGCGGACGGCACGGCCGGGCTCTCCACCGGACCGGCGGCCGTGGCCGGAACCTCGGTCGCGGCGGGCGCGGGCGCCTGAGCCGGGCGCCCGGCGTGCCGCACCGCGCGGCGGCCGGACGGCAGGAACGCCGCGAGCAGGACGCCGACCGCGATGGCGCCGGTCGCGATGGCGAACGAGATCCGGAAGCCGGTCATGTCCGGCACCTCGGCGCCGCCGAAGTGGAGGGTGTTGCGGGCGAGGACGGTGCCGAGGAGCGCGCTGGACACCGAGGTGCCGATGGAGCGCATCAGCGTGTTCACGCCGTTGGCCGCCCCGCTCTCGGACGGGTCGACGGCGCCGAGGATGAGCGTGGGGAGCGCCGAGTAGGCGAGCCCGATGCCGGCGCCGACGATCGTGGAGATCAGCGCGACCTGCCACACCGCGCCCATCAGGCCCTGCGCCGCGCCGTAGCCGCCGCCGATCACGATCATGCCGAGGATGAGCGAGGTCTTGGCGCCGAACGCGGCCGAGACGCGCGCCGACAGCGGCGAGACCAGCATCATCGCGATGCCCATCGGCGCCACGGTGAGCCCGGCGACCAGCAGCGACTGCCCGAGGCCGTACCCGGTCGCCTTCGGCAGCTCCAGCAGCTGCGGCAGGACCAGCGACATGGCGTAGAACGAGACGCCGACGGTGATCGCGGCGAGGTTGGTGAGCAGCACCTGGCGGCGCGCGGTGGTGCGCAGGTCGATCAGCGGGTCGCGCAGCCGCAGCTCCACCACGCCCCAGAGCACGAGGATCACGACGCCGGCCGCGCCGAGCCCGAGGGTGCGAGGGCTCGTCCAGCCCCAGTCGCCGCCCTTGGTGATCGGCAGCAGCACGGCCAGCAGCCCGGCGGTGAGCCCGACCGTCCCGGCGATGTCGAAGCGCCCCTTCGCCCGCACCTTCGACTCGGGGACGGCGAACGCCACCAGCGCGAACGACACGGCGCCGAGCGCGGCGGCGCCGTAGAAGAGCATGTGCCAGCTGAAGTGCTGGGCGATGTAGGCCGCCACCGGAAGGCCGAGCGCGCCGCCGACGCCGATCGAGGAGCTCATCAGCGCCAGCGCCGAGCCGAGCCGCTCCCTGGGCAGCGAGTCGCGCATCAGGCCGATGCCGAGCGGGATCGCGCCCATCGCGAAGCCCTGGATCGCGCGGCCGGCGACGACCAGCAGCAGCTGCGAGCTGACCGCCGCGACCAGCGAGCCGACGACGACGGTGCCGATGCTGACGAGCGTCATCCGCTTCTTGCCGTACAGGTCGCCGAGCCGTCCCATGATCGGGGTGGCGACGGCGCCGGACAGCAGCGTGGCGGTCATCGCCCACGTCGCGTTCGACAGCGAGGTGTGCAGCAGCTGCGGCAGCTGCCCGATGACCGGGATCAGCAGGGTCTGCATGACCGCGACGACGATGCCGGCGAACGCCAGGACGGCGATCAGCAGGCCGGACCCGCGCTCGGCCGGCAGGCCGAGGTCGGGTTCGCGGCCGGCGGCCGCGGTGCCGGCGGGAGCGGCCGTGCGCGGGTGCTGGGCGGTGGCGGGCTGGGACACGCTGGTACGCCTCCGGGAGGATGGATCGGTCCGTGCGGCGGGGTGGGCGCCGCGCTCCGGGCGGCGGCGCACCCCGTGATCAAGACGATGAGGGGCCGGTTTCATTCCCGTACGGGGAACCGCGACGGAGAATGAGACCAGCATCACTCTCCGCGAAGAACGAAATTTACCGATAGAGGCGGAGGGATGAGAAAAAGGAGTCACGTCGGTCAGGTCGGCGTGCCCCCCGCCACGCCCGCCGGACGGAGATCACATTAGGCTCGGCGGGACGGCGGCCGGCGCGCCGGCGGCACGAGCACCGACGAGCACCGGCGACGGCACGGACGACGAGCACCGACCCGAGCAGGGACGAGACCCGGCATGGAGGCAGGCCCGATGCACCCTTTCCGCGCGGCCATCGAGACGGGCGACCTCGACGCCCTGCCCGACCTGCTGGCCGAGGACGTGCGGTTCCTCAGCCCGGTGGCGTTCGCGCCCTATGACGGCCGCCCGGTGGTGTCGGCGATCCTGCGCGCCGTCACCCGTGTGTTCACCGACTTCCGCTACGTCCGGGAGATCAGCGACGGGCGGGACCACGCGCTGGTGTTCAAGGCGCGGGTCGGCGACCGCGAGGTGCACGGCTGCGACTTCCTGCACCACGACGACTCCGGGCTGATCGACGAGTTCTGCGTCATGGTGCGCCCGCTGTCGGGCGCGAAGGCGCTGTCGGAGGCGATGGCGGTGCAGTTCGAGGCCGCCAAGCGGGAGATGGGCCTCGCCTGACGGGCCCGCACAACGGCTCGCACGATGGCCCGCACAACGGCCCGCACGACGGCCCGCGCCTCCTCCGGCCGCGTCATCTCGCGAGGCCCAGCGCGGCGTACCCGGCGAAGGTGAGCAGCAGGTGGAGCGCGGGCGCGGCCGGCGGCCATCGGGTCCGGCCGCGCAGGAACCGGTACCCGGCCACGGCCGGGACGGCGAGCGGCAGGACGGCGGCGGGCGTCCACGCGGGCGGCGCCTCCGACCGCGCCGCGAGGAGGGTGGCCGACAGCGCGGGCGCGGCGAGCGCCAGCGCGGCGGTTCCCCGGAGCCCGAGCGCGGCGGCGTACGTCCGCTCCCCCGGCCGCGGCGTCCGGGTCAGGTTCTTCGCCGGCTCGGCGTGCCCGGCCGCGAGCACGGCCACGGTGACGGCGACGAGTCCGGGCCGTCCGGCGCCGTGCCCGGCCTCGTGCAGGTACCCGGCGTACAGGTAGGCGTGCAGCAGGACGGGCGCAGGCAGGCTGACCAGCAGGTTCACGAACAGCCGATCGCCGGAGGGCCGTCCCGACCGGCAGTGCGCGGCGACCACGATGAACCCATAGCCCAGCTGAACGCCCAGGACCGCGACCTGCCACGGCCGCGCCGCGTTCAGCGCCAGGACGGCCAGTGACCCGACGGCGTACAGAACACCGAGGTCGCGGACCCGGACGGCCCCTGACGCGAGGGGACGGCCGGGGTTGAAGCGCCGGTCGTAGCCGAGGTCGCGGACGTCGTCCAGCGCCCGCATCAGCAGCAGGTCGGCGAACACCGTGACCGCGGCGACCGCCGTCCCCGCGCCGGGCCGCCACCGGGTGACGAGCGGGTCGAGCGCGGCGAACAGCCCCGTGACGCCGTACGCCCAGGCGGCCGCGAACACCAGCGACTGGACCGGCGTGTAGCTCCCGGACACGTACCGTCCGACGCGCCGACACCAACCGGCCACCGCACTGGCCCAGCCCCCGCTCAACGCCGCGCTCCCGGTCAACGCCGCGGGCGCCAGGTCACGGGCAGCTCCCAGACGCCGCGCACGAACATCCGGTCGCGCCAGCGCAGCCGCGCCGGGTCGATCGCCAGATCGAGGCCGTCCAGGCGGCGGAGCAGCGCGGCGAGGGCGACCTGGAGCACCATCCGGGCGTGCGGCGCGCCGAGGCACAGGTGGCGGCCGTGCCCGAAGCCGAGGTGCGGGTTGGGCGAGCGGTCCGGGCGGAACGCGTCGGCGTCGGCGAACGCGTCCGCGTCGCGGTTGGCGGCGTCGGTCAGCGGGACGACGACGTCGCCGCGCCGCACCTCCGTCCCGCCCAGGCGCGTACCGGCGAGCACGACGTGCGGCCTGCCGCCGGTGCCGCCGAACCACACCCAGCGCAGGAACTCCTCGACCGCCGCGGGGATGCGGGACGGGTCGGCGCGCAGCGACGCGGCCAGGTCCGGGCGCGCGATCAGCTCCAGGACGCAGGCGGCGAGGAAGTTGGACGTGGTCTCGCCGCCGGCTATGAACAGCCCGAGCCCGAAGACGGTGATCTCCTCGGCGGTGAGCCGCTGCCCGGGGTCCGCCAGCAGCTCGGTGAGCAGGTCGGAGCCGGGGCCCCCGGCGGCGACCCCGGCGCGGCGCGCGTCGAGCAGGGCGGAGAAGTAGCCGAACATGCCCGCGCGCGCGGCCTCGACCTCCCCTGCGGGGACGTGTCCCGCCGACATCAGCGCGCTGACCCACGGCAGCAGCCTCCCGAGGTCGGCGGCCGGGACGCCGAGCATGTCGCGAATGAGCGCGTACGGGAGCGGCGTGGCGAAGCGGGCGAGGAGGTCGGCGGGCGGCCCGGCGGCCTCCAGGCCGTCCAGCAGCCGTTCGGCGGCGGCCTCCGCGCGCGGGCGGTCCGCCTCGGCGCGGCGGGCGGGGAACCGGCCCTGGACCGCCCGGCGGCGGCGGGTGTGGGTCGGCGGGTCGGAGGCGACGAGGGCCAGGGACGGGGCGTCGCGGGCGAAGAGGGTGCCGCCGGTCCACGCCTCGCGGCCGAAGCCGTCGCCGGCCAGGACGGCGCGGACGTCGGCGTGCCGGGTGACGAGCAGCGCGTCGTGGCCGCCGGGCAGCCGGACGGGCGCCATGGGGCGCTCGCGCAGCCGGCGCAGGTGGCCGCCGTCCAGCGGGACACCGGGACGGTGCGGCAGGGGGAAGTCCAAGATCGCTCTCCGGGCGGGGGTGTCCGGTCGGGCCTTTCAGGCGGGGTCTCCGGGCGGGATCTCCGGGCAGGGGGCGCGGGCGGGGCGTCCGCGGAGTGGTCAGGCGCTCAGCGGCGGCGGCAGCGACGCCTCCTCGGCCCGGCGGCCGTCGCGTTCGAGCCCGGCGAGCCGCGCCGAGGTGAGCGCGGCGCGGAACAGCTGGATGCCGCGCGCGGAGCTCGGGTCGATGCCGGACAGGTCCCGGATCCGGTCCAGCCGGTAGTGCAGCGTCCGGCGGTGGATCCACAGCTCCCGGGCGGCGCGCTCGCGGTCGAGGTTGCAGGCGAGCAGCACCTCCAGGGTCCGGCGCAGGTCGGTGCCCGCGTCCAGCGGGGACAGCACCGCGGCGAGCCGCTCCCGGATGCCGGGCTGGCCGAGGATCGCCAGCTCGACGAGCAGCTCGTCGGCGCGGTAGGGACGGTCCTCGGCGTCCGGGATCGCCTTGACGACCGTCAGCACCCGGGACGCCTCCTCCAGCGCGTCGGGGATCCCGCCGAGACCGCTCCGGCAGGACGCGGCGGCGTGCACCGGCCCCCGCGTCCAGGTGGCGAGGACGGCCACGAACTCGGCGGCCGCCACCTCGGCCCGCTCCGGGTCCCCCGCCGGGAACAGCGCGACCAGCTCGGCGAGGTCGCCGGAGTGGAGCACGCCGTCGATCGCCTCCAGGTGCTCGCGGGCCCGCGCCCAGTGCGCGGCGGCGGCCGCACCGAGACCGGGCGCCTCGCACCGCAGCACCAGGTAGCGGGGCGCGAGCGCGACCCCGGCGGCCTCCGCGATGACCTCGGCGGGCGCGCCGTCGATCAGCGTCTCGGCGAGCAGCCGGCGCAGCGGCCGGGACCGGGCGCCCTCGCGCGGCGCGTCCGCGTACCCCTGGATGCACGCCTCCCGGGCCCGTCCCGCGAGCCGCGCGGCGCGGCCCGTCGCCTCGGCCAGCTCGGTGAAGCGGCCGGCGGGCGCCGCCGCCCAGCAAGCCCGCGCCGCCGCGGCGAGCGCGGCGTCCCACACCTCCGACAGCACCGGCAGCGGGATGCCCTGCCGCGCCGCCATCGCCCCGAGGTCGCGGAACCGGGCGAGGTCGTCGGCGGGCAGCGGGCCGCCCGCCGCGTCGCGCGCGAGCTGCCGCGCGGCGGTCTCCTCGCGGCCGCCGAACAGCGGG
>NZ_JBEYYT010000498.1:0-6241 GCF_040645715.1 Spirillospora sp. NPDC046719
CCGCCCGGAGGGGTCCGCACGGGCCCCGACGGCGTCCCGGGCCGGGCGCGCCCTGCCTCCACTCCCCCTCCAGTCCGCAAGGAGCATCTATGAGCAAGAGCCAGACCAGAGTCGTGGTGACCGGTCTCGGTGCAACGACCCCTCTCGGCGGAGACCTGCCGTCGACCTGGTCCGCCCTGCTCGCCGGAGAGTCCGGGATCCGCAGCCTGGACTGGGAGGGCGTCGAGGATCTGCCGGTCCGGTTCGCCGCCACGCTGAAGGTGGACCCGGCCGAGGTCATGCCGAAGCAGTCGCTGCGCCGGCTGGACCGCAGCCAGGCGATCGCGCTGATCGCGGCCCGCGAGGCGTGGACCGACGCGGGCTTCGCCCCGGCCGTCAGCAACAAGACCATGCGCAACGAGGAGCCCGCCGGCGTGCCCGGCGGCTTCGTCGTCGACGGCGACCGGCTGGGCGTCGTCGTCTCCAGCGGCATCGGCGGCCTGCACACCGCGCTGAACAGCTACGACGTGTACCGCGAGCAGGGCTGGTCGCGGGTGTCGCCGTTCACCGTGCCGATGCTGATGCCGAACGGCGCGTCCGGGCACGTCGGCATCGAGTTCGGCGCGACCGCCGGCTCGCACGCCCTGGTCAGCGCGTGCGCGTCCAGCGGCGAGGCCGTCGGCTACGCCATCGACATGATCCGCGCGGGCCGCGCCGACGTCGTCATCTGCGGCGGCACCGAGTCGTGCATCCACCCGCTGCAGATGGCCTCGTTCGGCCGCATGCGCGCGATGTCGACCCGCAACGACGAGCCGACGCGCGCGTCCCGGCCGTACGACAAGAACCGCGACGGCTTCGTGCTCGGCGAGGGCGCCGCCATGATCATCCTGGAGTCGGAGGAGCACGCCCGCGCCCGCGGCGCCCGCGTGCAGGGCGTCGCCGCCGGGTGCGGCTACTCCAACGACGCCTACGACATCGTGCTGCCGGACCCGAGCGGCGGCGGCCAGGCCAAGGCGATGCAGCGGGCGCTCGCCGACGCCGGGCTGCGGCCCGAGGACATCGTGCACATCAACGCGCACGCCACCTCGACCCCGTCCGGCGACGTCGCCGAGCTGAACTCCATCAAGGCCGGTCTCGGCGAGGAGGCCGCCGCCAAGGTCGCCATCACCGCGACCAAGTCGATGACGGGGCACCTGCTGGGCGGCGCGGGCGCGCTGGAGTCGGTCTTCACGATCCTGGCGCTGCGGGACGGCCTCGTCCCGGCGGTCGCCAACCTGGAGGACCTCGACGACGAGGTCGACCTGGACATCGTGCGGGACGAGCCGCGCAAGCTCGCGGACGGGCCCGCCGCGGCGCTCAACAACTCGTTCGGCTTCGGCGGCCACAACGTCTCGGTCGCCTTCGAACGCGCTCTCTGACCGCGCACGTCAACGGCCCGGCGCGTCCGATTCTCGGACCCGCCGGGCCGTTCCGCATGCCCGCTTCTGCCGCGCGCGCCACCGCGCTCTGACGCACCCGGCACCTGCCCTGGCGGGCGTGCCGCCGCGCTCTGGCGGGCTTGGTGCCGTGCGCCGCGAGGCACTCGGCGGAAAGACGTGAAGGGCGCTCCGCGGAGTGCGGGCGCCCTGAAGCCCCGGAGGGGCGGCCCTGGACGGGAGCATGCGAGTTGCGGGACGGGCACGCTCCGCGCGCGGGCCGCCGGAAGGACGGCGGCGCGGCGTCTCAGACGGCCGCGTGTAGCCAGCGCACCGGGGCGCCGTCGCCGGCGCGGCGGAAGGGCTCCAGCTCGTTGTCCCACGGGGTGCCGAGGAGCCGCTCGAGCTCGTGCTCCAGGTTCGTCTTGCCGACGGCGGCGTTGGCCATGACCGAGCGCAGCCGGTCCTCGGGCACCATGATGTCGCCGTTGGCGCCGATGACGCCGCTGAACACCCCGAGGGTCGGGGTGAAGCTGTAGCGGACGCCGTCGCTGCCGGGCGTCGGATCCTCGGTGGCCTCGAACCGCACCAGCTTCCAGTTGCGCAGGGCCGAGGTGATCCCTGCCGCGGTGCCCGGCCTGCCCTCCCAATGAAGCTCGGCGCGCAGCGTCCCCGGCGCGGCCGCCTGATCAGCCCACTCAAGGGAAACGGGCACGCCGAGAACACCTGCGGCGGCCCACTCGATGTGCGGGCTCAGCGCAGGTGGCGCGGAGTGGACGTAGAAAACGCCACGTGCGGTCACCGGACCTCCTGGATCTGTACCGAGGCTCGTCTTCCCCTACGGCCTCGTACGTCCCAAGACGGCGTCCGCGTCCCTCATTGTGCATCATCGGCCCGGGTCGCACCACCGTGACTTCATCGTTTGCCGAACGCTTGACCACGGGATGCGCGCCGTTCACCGCTCTCGGCCGCCAAGCGTAGGCCCTCGCCCGGCCGCCGCGCCGCCGTTTCGGCGCGTTCGACGGTCACTTTCAGTCGCGTTTCCGGCACGATGAGTGCCGGTTCGGCGGGCAGGGAGGGGATGCGATGCTCGACCAGGAGGCGCGGCTGGTCCGGTTGCTGGCGCGGCACCGCGACGCGGTGATGGTGGAGCCGGTGCCGGGGCGGCGGGCGCTGGTGCGCCGTGACCAGGTCCTCGTCTCCGGCCGGGACGCGGACGCGGCGCAGGACCTGGTGCGGCGCTGGTGCGACGCGCGGGAGGACGAGCCGGGCGCGACCCGGCTGCGGCTGCGGCCGTCGGCGAAGGTGGACGTGTGCGAACTGTCCGCCCAATTGTCCGGTGGTGGCCGCCATCGGACGCTGAGCGTGTCGCCGAACCATCTCGTCCACGGCCAGCCGATGTGGTGGAGCGGCCCGGCCGACCGGCCGCGCCCGGCGGCGCCGCTGCCCGCTCCGGTCGCGGAGGGCGCGCGCCGGGACGTGACGGTCGCGATCCTCGACACGGGCCTGTCGCCGCACCCCTGGTACGAGGACACCGCGTGGTTCCGCGAGCAGCGCGACGAGGTGGCGGAGGTGCTCGACGCCGACCTCGACCTCGAACTGGACGCGCAGGCGGGCCACGGCACGTTCATCGCCGGCGTGGTGCTGCGGCACGCGCCGACGGCGGCGCTCCGCGCGCTGCGCGTCATCGGCGGGGACGGCGTCGGCGACGAACTGGACGTCATCCGCGCGCTCGCCCGGCTCGCGGCCTGGGGGCGCGCGGACGTGGTGAACATCTCGCTCGGCTGCCACACCTTCGACGACCGCCCGTCGCCGGTGCTGGCGCGGGCGATCACCGCGCTCGGCCGCCGGACGGTCGTCGTGGCGTGCGCGGGGAACACCGCGAGCGAGCGCCCGTTCTGGCCGGCCGCGATGAAGCCCGTCATCGGGGTGGCGGCGCTCGACGGGGACGACCGGGCCTGGTTCTCCAACTACGGCTGGTGGGTCGACGCGTGCGCGCCGGGGGTCGACGTGGCGAGCACCCATGTGTGGTTCGACGGCCCGCGCGCCCCCTCGGGAGGCGTCGACGCGGACCGGTTCGAGGGCTACGCGACGTGGAGCGGGACGTCGTTCGCGGCGCCTACCGTGGCCGGGCGGATCGCCGGGCTCGCCGCGCAGGAGGGCTTGGACGCGCCGTCCGCGGCGGACCGGGTCCTCGATCCGGCGCGCTGCGTGACCCTCCCCGATCTCGGCGTACTCATCAGTTCTTGAGCACGGTCCGATGGCGAAGCGGTAACCGTGCACGGAGCGTCGCCGTATTCCGACTTAGGGTGATCCACCGATGTCGGCGGATGACGTGGTGGGAGCCCCCTTGGCGACTTTGCAGGACGATACGAGCGCGCTGGTGGTGCGGGCTCGGGACGGCGACGATGCGGCGTGGGCGCGGCTCGTCGAGCGGTACAGCGGGCTGCTGTGGTCGATCGCCCGCGCGCACGGGCTGGACGACGCGGACGCGGGCGATGTGGTGCAGACGTCCTGGTTGCGGCTGGTGGAACGGATCGGCGCGCTCGACGACCCGTCCGCCACGGGATGCTGGCTGGCGACGACGGCGCGCAACGAGTGCAGGGCCCTGGTGCGGCGGCGGGCCCGGGACCTGGCGCCGGTGGCGCTCGGCCCCCGGCCGGCGTCCGGCCCGGACGAGGTGGCGGTCGCCCGCGACCGGCTGGGCCGCGTCGGCGCCGCGTTGGCGGCGCTCCCCCGCCGCTGCCGGACGCTGCTGCGGCTGTTCGCGCAGGCGGCCAGCTACGCCGAGCTCGCGGCGGCGCTGGGCGTCCCGGTCGGCAGCGTCGGGCCGACGCGGGCCCGCTGCCTGGCGGCGCTGCGGAGGCTCGTCCCGTGAACGACGAGGAGCTGATGGCGGGGGCGCGGGCCGCGTTCGACGTCCTCGACCCGGTGCCGGAGGGCGTGCTCGCGGCGGCGCGTTCGGCGCTCGCGTGGCGGACGCCGGCGGCGGCGCTGGCGGAGCTGCACCGGGACGGCGCCGTGCGCCCGGCGGCGGGCGTGCGCGGCGGGACGGGCCGGTCGCTGACGTTCACCTGCCCCCGGTCGGCGGTGGAGATCGAGGTCACCGGCGACGGGCGGCACCGCGAGATCACCGGACGGCTCGTCCCGCCGGCGAGCGCCGAGATCGTCGTCCGGCACGGCGGCCTTCCGGCGGGGCGGCCGGCCGGGCGCACCGGGCCGGCCGGGATGTTCTGCCTTCCGCAGGTGCCGGAGGGGCTGGTCAGCCTGCTGTTCCGGCTGCCGGACGGCTCGTCGGTCGTCACCAGCTGGGTCCGCGTGTGAGCGGCGAGGACGAGCGGGCGCTGCTGTGGCTGGCGGCGATCGACCCAGCGACCGCGCACGCCCGCGCGACGACGCTGCTGGAGCGCGGCGACGACATCCTCGCCCTGCGGATCGCGGGCCTGGCGTGCAAGGAGCTGGGGCGCCTGGAGGAGGGGCTGGCCTTCCTGCACCGGGCGCTCGACCTGGCGACCGGGCGCGAGACGGCCCGCGCGTCGCCCGAGGACGACGGCTGGCCGGTGTTCGCCGACGACGCGTGGACCGGCGACACGCGCCCCGACCCGTACACCGCCGCGAAGGTCCGCTCTAACCTCGTGGGTCTCCTGACGGCCCGCGGGGACCTCACCGGGGCGCTGGCCCACGCGGAGGAGGCGGAGACCGTCCTGCGCGGTGAGGAGGCGGACCGGCTGGCCGCCAACAAGGCCTGCGCCCTGGCCCGCGCGGGACGCGTCGCGGAGGCGCACGACGTCGCGGAGCGCGCGCTCGCCGGCCTGCGGGGCGGGCACGATCGGGCGGCGCTCAACGGGCTGCTGACCAACATCGGACTCGCGCGGGCGATGCGCGGTGATTTCGGCGGCGCCGAGGAGGCCCTCGCGGAGGCCGTCGCGGTCGGCGAGGCCGCCGGGCTGCGGCACCAGACGGCGATGGCCAAGGGCAACCTGGCGTTCGCGGTGTCGCGGCGCGGGGACGTCCCGCGCGCCCTGCGGCTGTACGCGGAGGCCGAGCCGGTCCTGACCGGGGAGCGCCTGGCGCAGTGCCGCCTGGACCAGGCGGAGACCCTCATCGTCGCGGGCCTGCCGAGGGAGGCGCGGCCCCTCCTCGACGCGGCCCTGGACGCGGCGAAGGCGCACGGCTACAGGTGCGACGTCGCGGACGCCCTCCTGCTCCGCGCGCACGCGGAACTCGCGGACGGCGACCCCGGACGCGCCGCCGAGAGCGCCGCGCGGGCGCGGGACGCGTTCGCCGGACAGGAGCGCCCCGGCTGGATCCCCCTCGCCGAGCACGTGCTGATCAAGGCGCGCTGGGAGGCGGGCGAGCGGTCCGGCGCGCTGCTGGCGGACGCCGCCGCGGCGGCGGGCCTGCTCGGCGACGGCGGATGGGCCGGGCCCGCCGCCGAGACCCGCGTCATCGCGGCGCGGGTCGCGATGGCCCTCGGCAGGCCGTCCGCCCATCTGCTGGCGGAGGTCGACGGTACGGACGGCCCCGCGGCGGTCCGGATCGCCGGATGGCACGCGACCGCGCTGGCATGCTCGGCGCGCGGTGACGTCCCGGGCGCGGCCGCCCCCCCCCGCCCCGGGCTGGAGGCGGCCGCGCGGCACGCGGAGGCGTTCGGCGCGCTGGACCTGCGGGCCCGCGCGGCGGGCCTCGCCGGGGAGCTGGCCGCGCTCGGGCTCGGCCTCGCCGGGTCCGCCGCGGAGTAGCTGGGCCTGGAGGAGCGGCGGCGCGCCATCGCCCGCCCGGCGCGGCTGCGGCCGCCCGCCGACCCCGAGCGGGCGGGGGCGCTGGCGGCGCTGCGGGCGCTCAGC
>NZ_JBEYYT010000499.1:0-6239 GCF_040645715.1 Spirillospora sp. NPDC046719
GGGGGGGGGGGGGGGGGGGGGGGGGGGGGGGGGGGGGTCCCAGGTAGTTGGGGGGGGGGGTTTCGGGCCCCCGGCGGCCGCGTGCCGCCCGCGGGGCGCGAGGGCGGTCGCGGTGATCACGCGGGCGCGGCGGCCGCGGGGGGTGCCGAGCCGTGCGAGGCGGCCGGCCAGCCGCGGGTCGTCCTCGCTCAGGCGGACCTCGATCTGGGTGAGGATCCGCTGTTCCTCCATCGACAGCGCCATGCTCAATACCTCCGGGGGGCGGGCAGTGCTGTGTTCTTCCCCACGGAGCATGATCATTATCCTTCGGCGGCGGTAACCGTTGAGCCGCGTGCGGGCGCGCTCTCGTGGTGGAGGCGGTCCAGGGCGGTGACGTAGTAGGTGTAGGCGCGGCCGGGTTTCGCGGAGGGGTCGATGACGCCGCCGCCGCGGACGTCGGCGATCAGGCGCGCGTCGCCGAGGGGCGCGCATCCGGCGGTCCTGCCGTCGGCCCGGTACACCGCGTAGGACACCGCGTCCTGGGAGGGCCGCCACTGCACCTTGATGCCTTCGCCGTCGGGGACGGCGCGGGTGTCCTGGACGGGGGGCGGGGCGTGCCCGCCGCGTCCGGTGACGGCGGGCGGGATCGCGGGGCGGGAGTAGTGGTCGTCGCGCAGGCGGGCGGCGAACCCGCGGCGGTTGGCGGCGATGTCGGCGGCGCTGAAGAACACGTCGCCGCGGACCTGCGGGTACTTGCGGTCGAGGGTGAGGTGGCGCGACAGCTCGTCGGGCTTGCGCCAGGCGCCGGGTTCGCCGACGCGGTAGCCGGCCTGCCCGATGGTCAGCTGCACCGTGGTGCCCTTGACCTGGTCGGCCCACCAGGCGACGAGTTCGGCGTAGCCGGCGCGGGGGTCGCCGATGGGCCAGTACAGCTGGGGGGTGACGTAGTCCAGCCAGCCCTTCTTGATCCAGCCGCGGGTGTCGGCGTAGATGTCGTCGTAGCTCTGCAGGGCGCTGGTGGGCGAGCCGGCGGGGTCGCTGGACTTGTTGCGCCACACGCCGAAGGGGCTGATGCCGAACCGGACCCAGGGTTTGGCCTGGTGGATCTGCTGGGAGAGGGTCTGGACGAGGGTGTCGACGTTGCGGCGCCGCCAGTCGGCCTTGGACAGGCCCTTGCCGTAGGTCTTGTAGGTGGCGGCGTCGGGGAAGTCGCCGTCCTCGGGGTAGGGGTAGAAGTAATCGTCGAAGTGGACGGCGTCGACGTCGTACTTGTGGACGACGTCCAGGACGGCCTTGGTCGCCAGGTCGCGGACCTGGGGCAGGCCGGGGTCGTACCACAGGCCGCCGCCGTACTTGCGGACCCAGTCGGGGTGGCGGCGGGCGGGGTTGTTCGCGGCGAGCTTCTTCAGGTCGTCCTGGCGGCTGACGCGGTAGGGGTTGAACCAGGCGTGGAACTCCAGGTTCCGCGCGTGCGCCTCCTTGACCATGAAGTCCAGGACGTCGTAGCCGGGGTTCTTGCCCTGGGTGCCGGTGAGCCACTGCGACCACGGCTCGTACGGGGAGGGGTAGAAGGCGTCGGAGTCGGGGCGGATCTGCACGAACACCGCGTTCATGTTCATCGCCTTGGCGGTGTCGAGCAGGCGGGTGAACTGCTTCTTCTGGGTGGCGGCGGACTGGCCGGGCTCGGTGGGCCAGTCGGTGTTGCCGACGGTGGCGATCCACATGCCGCGGACCTGGCGGGAGGGGCCGTCGCCGTCGGGGGCGGTGACCTTGGGGCATTCGGGCTTGGCGCCGGCGGTGACGGGTCCGGCGCGGTCGCCGTCGTTGCCGCCGCCGAAGGCGGGTACGCCGCAGCCCGCCGTGCTCGTCACCGCGCCGGCCGCCAGCACCGCCGCCGCCGCCCGGATCCGCGTCCCCGTTCGCCATGCCATAGCGAGCCATTGTTACGCATCCGTTGCGGTGGTACTGACGGAACGGCGATGTCCGTGTGATGCCTCACCCTCCCGCCGCGTCCCTTTCGCCACCGGGGCCCGCCTCGTTGCGATCTTCGAACACACGTTCCATACTGGCCGCCTGACCATGTCGTTCACGTGTTCGAGAGGGGGCGGGTGTGCGCTGGGACCACCTGCGGCTTTCCGATGACGGCGCGGACGGCGGCGCCAGGGACGGCATCGCGGCCGTGCCGCTGATCGAGCGGCGGGCGGTGGCGCGCACCTTCGACACGCCGGAGTTTCGCGGGATGACCTTCTACGAGGTCCACGCCCGGTCGGTGATCAACGCGGTGCCGAAGGCGTCCCGGATGCCGTTCCGCTGGACGATCAACCCCTACCGGGGCTGCACCCACGCGTGCGTGTACTGCTTCGCGCGCAAGACCCACGAGTACCTGGAGATGGACGCGGGCGCGGACTTCGACTCGCGGATCGTGGTGAAGGTGAACGCGGCCGAGCGGGTGCGGGCGGAGCTGGCGGCGCCGCGGTGGCGGGGCGAGCACGTCGCGATGGGCACCAACGTCGACTGCTACCAGCGCGCCGAGGGCCGCTACCGGCTGATGCCGGGGATCATCGCGGCGCTGCGGGACGCGGCGAACCCGTTCTCGATCCTCACCAAGGGGTCGCTGATCCTGCGGGACCTGCCGCTGCTGCAGGAGGCGGCCGAGCGCACCGCGGTCGGCGCGGCGGTGTCGGTCGGGTCGGTGGACTCCGAGCTGTGGCGGCTGGTGGAGCCGGGCACCCCGTCGCCGCGCACGCGGCTGCAGGTGTGCGCGCGGCTGAACGAGGCCGGGATCGGCTGCTCGGTGCTGATGGGCCCGGTGATCCCCTACCTGTCGGACTCGCCGGCGCAGCTGGAGGCGGCGGTGCGGCAGATCGCCGAGGCGGGCGCGACGTCGGTGTCGGCGATCACGCTGCATCTGCGTCCGGGCGCGCGGGAGTGGTTCACCGCGTGGCTGCGCGAGCACCATCCGGAGCTGATCGTGCCGTACGCGCGGCTGTACGGGTCGGGCGCGTACGCGCCGGAGGGGTACCAGCGGCGGATCGCGGCGCGGGTGCGGGAGCTGGCGGCCCGGTACAAGGTGGGCGCGGGGCGCCGCGGGCCGTCGGGTCACCGTCCCGTTCCCGCTCCCCCGCGGCCGGTCGCCGAGCAGTTGCCGCTGCTGTGACCCCGGCCCCGCGCCGCCCCGCCGCCCGCGGCGAGCGCGGCGGTTGCGGGGGGCGGTCAGGGGCGGGTCAGAGGGCCAGGTCGCGGCGCAGGCGGTCGGCGCCGGTGAACAGGAACGCGCGCAGGCCGGCGGCGCGGGCGGCCTCGACGTTGGCGGGGCGGTCGTCGACGAAGGTCAGGTCGGCGGGCGCGGCGCCGAGCTCGTCGGCGACGTGCGCGTAGATCGCGGGGTCGGGTTTGGCGAGCCGCAGGTCGGCGCTGAAGAAGCGGTGCCGGAACAGCGCGGCGAACGGCGCGGCCTCGATGTGGCGGGCCATCTCCAGCGGCGCGTTCGACAGCAGCGCGAGGGGGACGCGGCGGGCGTCGAGGTCGCGCAGGATCTTCAGGGTGCCCTCGTCGAGGTGCGACCACATCTCCAGGTCGAGGCGGACCAGGACGTCCAGCAGGGCGGGGGTGGCGGCGCGGCCCAGGCGCCCGCACAGCTCGCCCCAGTAGCCGGCGGCGTCGACGGTGCCGAGGTCGTAGGCGGGGCGGCCGCTCCAGTAGGCGTCCCAGAACGCGGCGGGGTCGCCGCCGACGGTGCCGGCGATGCGGGCGGCGGCGTCCTCGGGCGGTGCGTGGCAGACGACCTCGCCGTAGTCGACGACGACCCATTCCATGACGACTCCCTCTGCGTGTTCGTTGAACCCTGTTTCTAACACATATCACGTTACTTCGAACACATGGAGGGTTCGGGAGTGGTTTCGGGGGCCGTGTGCGGGTCGGTGAGGCGGTCGCCGAGGGCGCTGCGCCGGTACAGCATGTGGCGGCCGTCGCGGGCGCGGGCGACGAGCCCGGCGGCGTGCAGGATCTTCAGGTGCTGGGAGACGGCGCTGGGGGTGACCGACAGCCGGCGGGCGATCTCCACGGTGGGCAGGGGTTCGCCGAGCATCCCCAGCAGCCGGGCGCGCGGCGCGCCGAGCAGCGCCGCCAGCGCGTCACCGCCACCGCCACCGCCCGGGCCGCCGTCCGCACCGGTGGCGGAGGCGGTGTCGGCGGGTGCGGGGCGCCACAGGGTCGCGACGCCGCGGCTGGGATAGACGAGCAGGGGCGGTTCGTCGGGGCTGACGGGCGGGGCGGGCTTGTGCGCGAACACCGAGGGGACCAGCAGCAGTCCGCGCCCGGCGGCGTGCACGGTGTGCCGGCCGATCATCTTGTCGATGTGCAGGACGCCGTCGTCCCAGCGAAGGTTGGGGTGCATGCCGGCGAACAGGGCGCGGGCGCCGCCGGTGGCCAGGCGGCGGGCGCGGTAGGTCATGTCGGCCTCCAGCACGAGCCGGATCTGCGGCCAGTGCGGCCGGACGGCGATGTGCCAGTAGCGGCGCAGCTCGTCGCAGATCGCGTCGTTGAGGCGGGCGACGCGGGCGTCGTCGCCGGCGGCGTCGGCGAGGGCGGCGGGCGGTGGGCCGGGGGCGTGGACGGCGAGCAGGTCGCGGCGGACCCGGCCGGGCGGGGCGGCGCGGGCGGCGGCGAGCTGGTCGTCGAAGCCGGGGGCGAACGTCCCGGGCCGGGGGGTGAGGTGGTCGGGGATGGCGTGCCGGTCGCCGACCAGCGCCATCAGCAGCGTGGTGTCGACGCCGGTGAGGCGCCGCAGGGCGTCGCGCCGCCAGGGCAGCTGC
Source organism: Spirillospora sp. NPDC046719 (assembly GCF_040645715.1). Taxonomy (NCBI): domain Bacteria; kingdom Bacillati; phylum Actinomycetota; class Actinomycetes; order Streptosporangiales; family Thermomonosporaceae; genus Spirillospora; species Spirillospora sp. NPDC046719. The sequence goes on from NZ_JBEYYT010000499.1 coordinate 4,794, forward strand.
AGCGCGTAGCGGCCGGGGTCGCGCAGGACCCGCAGGCTCTCCATGGTCTCGCCGAGCGGTGACAGCGCGAAGCGGGTGTCGGCGAGGTCCTCGACACCGAGCACGAAACGGATCATTAAGCGCCACGCTACATCGTTTCCGCCGGGCGGGGCCTCCGCGATCGACTCGTGGCCATGACGGCGAGCGCAGCGAACACGGCGGGCACGAACACGGCGGGCACCGGCGCGACGAGTATCGGCGCGGCGGGCGGTGGCACGGGCGGCGAGGACGCCGCGGGCACGACGTCGGCGACGGCGCCGGTGCCGGTGCCGGGTGCGGGCCGGGGTGTGATCGTGTTGCTGGCGGTGACGTGCGGGGTCGCGGTCGGGAACGTGTACTTCCCGCAGGCGGCGGCTCCGGCGGTCGCGGCGGGGCTGGGGTTGGGCGCGGGGACGGCGGCGGGGGTGGTGTCGGCGGCACAGTTCGGGTACGCGGCGGGGATCTTCCTGCTGGTGCCGCTGGGCGACCGGGTGGCGCACCGGCGGCTGATCGTGGTGCTGCTGGCGGTGACGGCGGCGGCGCTGGCGGTGGCGGGCGCCGCGCCGGGGGCGGGGGTGCTGGTGGCGGCGAGCGCGGCGGCGGGGGCGGCGACGGTGGTCGCGCCGGTGGTGGGGCCGATGGCGGCGGGGCTGGTTCCGGCGTCGCGGCGGGGGTGGGTGAGCGGGGTGATGCTGAGCGGGTCGCTGGGCGGGATGCTGCTGTCGCGGTCGCTGGGCGGGCCGCTGGCGCAGTGGCTGGGGTGGCGGTCGCCGTATCTGGTGGCGGCGGCGCTGGCGCTGGTGCTCGCGGTGGTGCTGGCGCGCGGGCTGCCGGTGACGGTGCCGCCGTCGGGGCAGCGCTACGGGCGGTTGCTGCTGGAGCCGCTCGCGCTGCTGCGGGAGGAGCCGGACCTGCGGCGGTCGTGCTTCTACCAGGCGGCGGTGTTCGGTGCGTTCTCGGCGGTGTGGACGGGGGTGGCGCTGCTGCTGGCGGGTCCCCGGTACGGGTTGGGGGCGCCGGCGGTGGGGGCGCTGGCGCTGGTGAACGCGGCGACGATGGTGTGCACGCCGGTGGCGGGCCGGGCGGCGGACAGGCGGGGCGCGGACGCGGTGAGCCTGTGGGCGATGGCGGGGGTGGTGGTGTCGGCGGGGGTGCTGGCGGTGGGGTGCGTCGGCGGCGCGGTGGGGCTGGCGGGGCTGGCGGCCGGGTCTCTGCTGCTGGACGTGGCGATGCAGTCGGGGATGGTCGCCAATCAGGTCCGCAACTACGGGTTGCGGGCGGACGCGCGCAGCCGGGTGAACACCGCCTACATGACGTGCGGGTATCTGGGCGGGGCGGCGGGGTCGTGGCTGGCGGCCCGGGCGTACGGGGGGTTCGGGTGGGCGGGGGTGTGCGCGCTGGCGGGGGCGCTGGCGGCGGCGGCGCTGG
>NZ_JBEYYT010000500.1:0-6208 GCF_040645715.1 Spirillospora sp. NPDC046719
GTCGCCCGCGGCGACGGCGACCGCGCCCTGCACGACGGCACCGGCGTCAGCCCGAGCGGCAAGACCGAGGACGTGCGGATCCTCACCTTCCCCACGCACGCCGCCGACGGCACCCCCATCGCGCTGTCGGTCGCGCTGTCCCTCGACGAGGTCGAGGGGCCGCTGGACAACCTCGCGCTGCTGCTGGTCGCCGTCACCGCCCTCGGCGTCCTGGTGTCCGCCGGCGCCGGCCTGATGATCGCCCGCGCGTCGCTGCGGCCCGTCGACGAGCTGACCGGCGCCGTCGAGCACATCGCCCGCACCGAGGACCTCGGCACCCGCATCCCCGCCGAGGGAACCGACGAGATCGCCCGGCTCAGCCGCTCCTTCAACGCCATGACCGGCGCGCTGGCCGCCTCCCGCGAACGCCAGCAGCAGCTCATCGCCGACGCCGGGCACGAGCTGCGCACCCCCCTCACCAGCCTGCGCACCAACATCGACCTGCTGCTGCGCGCCGAGGCCACCGGCCGCGACCTGCCCGCCGCCGCCCGCCACAACCTGCTCGTCAGCGTCAAGGCGCAGATGCACGAGCTGTCCAGCCTGGTCGGGGACCTGCTGGAACTCGCCCGGCCCGACGAGACCGAACCCGTCCAGGAGACCGTCGCGCTGCACGACGTCGTGGACCGCGCCGTCGAACGCGCCCGGCTGCGCGGCCCCGGCCTGACCGTCCGGGCCGACACCGAGCCCTGGTACGTCCAGGGCGACCCCGCCTCGCTGGAACGCGCCGTGGTGAACCTGCTGGACAACGCCGTGAAGTTCTCCCCGCCCGCCGGGACCGTCACCGTCCGGCTCGCCGGCGGCGAGCTGACCGTCCGCGACCACGGCCCCGGCATCCCCGCCGCCGACCTGCCGCACGTGTTCGAGCGGTTCTGGCGGTCCCCGTCGGCGCGCAGCCTGCCCGGCTCCGGGCTCGGCCTGTCGATCGTCGCCCGCGTCGTCGCCGAGACGGGCGGCAGCGTCGACCTCGAACCCGCCGAGGGCGGCGGCGCCCTGGCCCGCGTCCGCCTCCCCGGAACCGGCGCACCCCGCGACTGACCACCCGCGACTGACCACCCGCGGGGGCGGGTCCGCCGGCCCCGCGGGTTTCTCATACCGCGTTAATCCACGGCTCAGGGGCTTCCCACACCCGCACCCGAACCTCGGTCTCATGAGTCACCTTGTCACCGAACGGGGCACGCCCGCCGGGCCGCCCCCGCCCGTGCACGACCACGGCGGGCGGGGAAGGCTGGTCGAGGTGGTCATCCCCGTCTACAACGAGGAACGCGTCCTGGCCGCGAGCGTGCGGCGGCTGCACGCCTACCTGGCCGACACCTTCCCCTACCCGTTCCGCATCACCATCGCCGACAACGCCAGCACCGACGGCACCTGGCGCGCCGCCCGGGACCTGATGGCGCGGCTCGACCACGTCAACGCCGTCCACCTGGAGCTGAAGGGACGAGGACGCGCCCTGCGGCACGTGTGGGGCACCAGCGACGCCGACGTCGTCGCCTACATGGACGTGGACCTGTCCACCGACCTGGATGCGTTCCTGCCGCTGGTCGCGCCGCTGATCTCCGGGCACAGCGACCTGGCGATCGGGTCCCGGCTCACCCGCGGGTCCGCCGTCGTGCGCGGCCCCCGCCGCGAGGTCATCTCCCGCTGCTACAACCTGCTGCTGCGCACCACCCTCGCCGCCCGCTTCTCCGACGCCCAGTGCGGCTTCAAGGCCGCCCGCACCGAGATCGTGCAGGCGCTGCTGCCGTCGGTGGAGGACGAGGAGTGGTTCTTCGACACCGAGCTGCTGCTGCTCGCCGAACGCAACGGGCTGCGCATCCACGAGGTCCCCGTCGACTGGGTCGACGACCCCGACTCCCGCGTCGACGTCGTCCGCACCGCCCGCGACGACCTGCGCGGCATGGCCCGCGTCGCCCGCCGCATGCTCACCGGCGCGTTCCGCGCCCCCGTCGGCGGCCGCCGCGCCCCCACCGCGCCCTCCGCGAGCGCCGCGCTGCCCGCCGGGATGGCGCGGCAACTGCCCGCCTTCGCCGTCATCGGCGCCATCAGCACCGTCGCGCAGCTCGTCCTGTTCGTGCTGCTGCGGCTGGTCATGGGCCCGCTGTGGGCGAACGCGCTGTCGCTGATCATCACCACCGTCGGCAACACCGCCGCCAACCGCCGCTTCACCTTCGGCGTCACCGGCACCGGCCGCGCCCTGCGCCAGCAGCTCGAAGGCGGCCTGGCGTTCCTGCTCGGCCTCGCGCTGTCCACCGGCGGGCTCGCGCTGCTGCACGCCGCCGCGCCCGGCGCGTCCCGCGCCGTCGAGGTCGGCGCGCTCATCGCCGCCAACGCCGTCGCCACCCTGGTGCGGTTCCTGCTGATGCGCGCCTGGATCTTCCACCCCCGCCGCCTGGCGGACCGCGACGCAGGCGCCGGCTCCCCGCACGCTGGCGACCCGCGCACCGCCGACCCGCACGCCGATGACCCGCACGCCGCCCTCCGCACCGACGTCACGATCTCCCGGGACGGCCGCGCGCCGGCCGCCGGGGAGACCGGAGGAAACCTGTCATGACCCAGACGCTCCCCGCGCCGCCCACCGGAACCGCGGCGCCCGCGCCCCGCGGCAGGATCCGCCGGATCCTGCTCGGCGGCCCCGGCGACCCCGCCTGGTCGCGCCCCGCGCTGTGGGCGGTGCTGGCCCTCGCCGCCGCCCTGTACGCCTGGGACCTCAGCTCCGGCGGCTACGCCAACAGCTACTACTCCGCCGCCGTCAAGAGCGGCACCCAGAGCTGGAAGGCGTTCTTCTTCGGCTCCCTGGACGCCGGCAACTACATCACCGTTGACAAGCCGCCGATGGCGCTGTGGGCGCAGGAGCTGGCCGCCCGCGTCATCGGGTTCGGCACCCCCGCCCTGCTGCTCCCGCAGGTCATCGAGGGCGTCGCCGCCGTGGCGATCCTGCACGCCACCGTGCGCCGCGCGTTCGGGCACCCCGCCGCGCTCATCGCCGCCGCCGTGCTGGCCCTCACCCCGATCACCGTCGCGATCAACCGCGACAACAACCCCGACACCCTGCTGGTGCTGCTGCTGGTCGCCGCCGCGTGGGCGTGCCAGCGCGCCGTCGAGACCGGGCGGCTGCGGCCCCTGCTGCTGTCGGCGTTCCTGGTCGGCTGCGGCTTCAACACCAAGATGCTGCAGGCGTTCCTGGTCGTCCCCGCGTTCGCGCTGGTCTACCTGATCGCCGGACGCCCCGGGATCGTGCGGCGCCTCGGGCACCTGGTCGCCGCCGGCGCCGTCCTCGCCGTCTCGTCGTCCTGGTGGATGCTGATCGTCGACGCCGTCCCCGCGGGCAGCCGCCCCTACATCGGCGGCAGCACCGACGGCACCGTCTGGGACCTGGTCATCGGCTACAACGGCCTCGGCCGCGTCTTCGGCGAGAACAACGGTCCCGGCGGCGGACGCGGCGGACCCGGCGGCGCCTCCTTCGGCGGGCAGTCCGGCGCCGGACGGCTGTTCAACGACATCGTCGGCGGCCAGATCTCCTGGCTGATCCCGTTCGCCGTGATCGCGCTGGTCACCTGCCTGGTCCTGCTGTGGAAGCGGCCCCGCACCGACCTCGCCCGCGCCGCGCTGCTGCTGTGGGGCGGCTGGCTCGCCGTCCACTACGTCATCTTCAGCTTCGCCGAAGGCACCTTCCACCCCTACTACACCACCGCTCTCGGCCCCGCGATCGCCGCGCTGACCGGCGCGGGCGCCGTCCTGCTGTTCCGCGCGGACCGCGGCGAGGCCCGCTGGAGCCGGGTGCGGCCGCTGGTGGGGGCGGTCGCGATCGCCGTGACCGGAGCGTGGGCGTTCGCCCTGCTGAACCGCACCCCGTCCTGGCACCCTTGGCTGCGCTGGACGATCCTCGCCGCGACCACGGCCTCCATCGCGGCGCTGCTGCTCGGCCGTCTCGTCCGCCGCGCCGGCACCCGCGCCGTCGTCGCCGGGACCGTCCTCGCCGCCGTCGCGACGCTGGCCGGGCCGGGCGCCTACGCGGTGTCGGCCGCGTCCACCGCCTCCAACGGCAGCAACCCGCAGGCCGGGCCGTCCACCGGATTCGGCGGTCCCGGAGGCATGCGCGGCATGCCCGGCGGCATGCCCGGAGGGTTCAGGGGAGGCTTCCCCGGCGGCCAACCGCCCGGCGGCGCGCCAGGCGGGGTGCCCGGCGCCGCACCCGGCGGGCAGACCCCCGGCGGGGAGGGCTCCGCGGGCCAGGGCTCCGGCTCGGGCGGCGGGCAGATGCCGTGGACGCGCGGTGACCGCTCCCAGCGGCCCGGCGGCGCACGCGGCGGGTTCGGCGGGTTCGGCGGCGGCCCCGGCGGCGAGGTCAGCGCTCAGATGATCTCCTACCTGGAGAAGAACCAGGGGAGCGCGACCTGGCTGGTGGCGGTCTCCAGCGCCCAGTCCGCGAGCTCGATCATCCTCAGCACCGGACGCCCCGTCATCGCGATGGGCGGCTTCACCGGCTCCGACCCCGCGATGACCGTCGCCAAGCTGCAGAAGTACGTCAAGGACGGCAGGCTGCGCTACGTCATGCTCGGCGGCGGCATGGGCCCCGGCGGCGGGAACTCCTCCGTCACCGCCTGGGTGCAGAAGAACGGCACCCTCGTCGCCCCTTCCGAATACGGCGGCACATCGCAGTCGGGCGCCTCACCGTCCGGTTCCGCGTCGTCCGGCTCCACCGGCGCCCAGCTGTACAAGCTGGGCTGACCCCTGGGATATCCCACGATGACCTCCACGATCCAGGCCTCCCCGCCCGCCCACCGCACCCCGGACGGGCGGGGAGGCCGTCCCCGCCGGGTCCTGCGCCGCCTGTGGCGCGGACCCGCCGCCGACCCCGCGTGGGCGCGGCCCGCCCTGCTCGCCCTGCTCGCCGCGACCGCCGTGCTGTACCTGTGGGGCCTTGGCGCGTCCGGATGGGCCAACGCGTTCTACTCCGCCGCCCTCCAGGCCGGCGCGACCAGCTGGAAGGCGTTCTTCTTCGGCTCCTCCGACGCCGCCAACGCCATCACCGTCGACAAGACGCCCGCCGCGCTGTGGCCGATGGAGATCGCCGCGCGGATCTTCGGGGTGAACTCCTGGAGCATCCTGGTCCCGCAGGCGCTGATGGGCGTCGCCACCGTCGCGACGCTGTACGCGGCGGTCCGGCGCCGGTTCCCCGCCTGGGCGGGTCTGCTGGCCGGGGCGGCGCTCGCCGTCACCCCGGTCGCCGCGCTGATGTTCCGGTTCAACAACCCCGACGCGCTGCTGGTGCTGCTGCTGACCGCCGGCGCCTACGCCGCGATCCGCGCCCAGGAGAACGCGAGCACCCGCTGGCTGCTGGCCGCGGCCGCGTTCACCGGCACCGGGTTCCTGGCCAAGATGCTGCAGGCGTTCCTGGTCGTGCCGGTGTTCGCGCTGGTGTACCTGGTCACCGCGCCCGCGCCCGTGCGGCGGCGGCTGTGGCAGCTGGTCCTCGCCGGCGCCGCCCTGGTGGCGTCGGCCGGCTGGTGGGTGCTGGCCGTGGCGCTGGTGCCCGCCTCGTCCCGCCCCTACATCGGCGGATCCCAGCACGACTCCGTCCTGGAACTGGCGCTCGGCTACAACGGGATCGGCCGCCTCAACGGCGACGAGACCGGCGGCCTGGGCAACCTCAACCAGGACGCCGGCGTCGGACGGATGTTCGGCGCCGCGATCGGCGGCCAGATCTCCTGGCTGCTGCCCGCCGCGCTGGTCCTGCTCGCCGCGGGGCTGTGGGTCACCCGCCGTGCGCCCCGCACCGACCCGGCCCGCGCCGCGCTGCTGATGTGGGGCGGGTGGCTGCTGCTCACCGGCGCGGTCTTCAGCGAGATGCAGGGCATCTTCCACGAGTACTACACCGTCGCGCTCGCCCCCGCCGTCGCCGCCCTGGTCGGGATCGGCGCCGCGCTGCTGTGGGAGCGGCGCCGCACCACCGAGGGCGCCGCGTTCCTGTCGGTGACGGTCGCCGTCACCGCCGTGTGGGCGTACGTGCTGCTGGGCCGCGCCCCCGGCTGGCACCCGTGGCTCGGCCCGGCGATCGTCGCGGCCGGGCTGGTCGCGGCACCGACCGGCCCCGCCCCGCCATCCGCACCACCGCCGGAGCAGCCGTCCGATTCACCGTCCCCGCTGGCACCGTCGAGCAGTTGCGGCAGCT
>NZ_JBEYYT010000501.1:0-6163 GCF_040645715.1 Spirillospora sp. NPDC046719
GGCTGTTTCGCCGCGGAGCGCTAGCGGAGCGGCGAAACAGCCTGTCAGTCGTGACGGGGGTTCCAGGGGGTCGCCCCCCTGGGAAAACACAGCCCCCCTGGGAAAACTCAGTTGTGGCTGGCGCGGGGTTGTTGGGCGGCGCCTTGGCCGGACTGGGCGGAGAGGGTCGCGGCGTCCGCGTGCGGGGCCGTGGAGACGGACCGCTTCAGAGCGCTGCCCTTCACCCAGTCGTTCCAGCCCATCTGCCAGAAGCCCCAGCCGTTGTCCGGGGCCAGCGGGCGGCTGGTGCCGGTGACGGTGACGACGTCGCCGCGCTGGGCGAGTTTGTAGAACCACGCGGCGTCGGACGGGCTGACGTTGATGCAGCCGTGGCTGACGTTGTCGTGGCCCTGGTCGCCGACCGACCAGGGGGCGCTGTGGACGTACTCGCCGCTGTCGGAGATCTTCACCGCCTTGTAGACGGTGAGGCTGTAGTAGCCGGCGCAGCCCTGGCCGCATCCCTCCCAGTCCGACGTCATCGTGACCGGGTCGTCCTTCTGCATCGTGAGGTGGACGCCGTTGGTGGTGGTGTACTTCTCCTCGCCGCCGCGTCCCATGCTGGTCGGGATCGTCCGGGCCTTCTTCCCGTTGATCTTCACGACCATCTTGTGGGTGTCCTCGCCGGCGGTCGAGACGTGGGAGTCGCCGACGGTGAAGTTCACGGCGTAGTCCTTGCCGCCGTACATGCCCTTGCCGTTGTTCACGCCGCTGAGGTGGGCGACGAACGACGCCTTGGTGTGCGCCGGCCAGTACTGCTTGGTCCGGAACACGACCTCCTGGTTGCCGAGCCAGTGCCAGGCGCCTTCGACGGGTTTGTCGGAGCGCACCTCCAGCGCCCGCTCGACCGCGGCCTTGTCCTTCACCGGGCTGTCGAAGCGCATGACGATCGGGATGCCGACCCCGACGGTCTCCTTGTTGAACGGCGCGTCGACGGTGATCCCGTACTTCTTCTGCACGCTCGCGACGGTGAAGCCGCTGCGGACCGTGCGGGTCCTGCCGTCCTTGCCGACGGCCGTGGCGTCCACGGCGTAGGACTGGCCCGGCGCGAGGGACCAGCGCGACCGCCACTGCGTCCGGTCGGCGTTCAGGTCGCCCTCGACGGGGGCGCCCTTCGCCGTCGTCACCGTGACGTTCGCGATCCTGCCGGTCTTCGCCCGCACGTCGATCGGGCTGTCGGGCGGCAGCGCCGCGCCGCCGCCCGGCGACACGGCGAGCGAGACCGCGCCCTGTCCGGTCACCGCCTGCTGTCCGGAGCACGCCGCGACGCCCGCCACCATGCCCGCGCCCGCGAGGACGGCGGCGGCGCGCCTTCCCCGGTTCCTCGGTCCTGAGTCACCCACCCGCACGTGGACCCCCCGGTCGTTTCCCACCTGGACGAGCGATTCGCCTGGCCAGCCCTACTTGCTGGGACGACGTCCAGTATGTGAAAGGGGCGGTACCCGCGAAATTGCGGATACCGCCCCTCTTGGGGTTCTTTTACTGATCAGTGGGCGAAATGACCCCGGTAGTACTCGAAGACCAGTCCGATCGAGGTCAGGATCGCGGCGCACGCGCCGAGGATCACCAGCCACCAGCCGAACACGACGCCGAGGGCGACGGCCGCGGCCGACAGGCCGAGGAACAGCGGCCACCAGCTGTGCGGGCTGAAGAAGCCCAGCTCGCCCGCCGCGTCGGCGATCTCGCCCTGCGGGTCGTCCTCGTACAGCGGGCCCGCGTTGGCCCGCTCGAGGCGCCGGACGGTGAAGTGGATGTAGAACCCGATCAGCCCGGCGAGGCCGATCGCGAGCGCGAGCGCCGTGGTGCCGGTCCAGTCACCCGACCAGAGCCAGTACACGATGTCGGTGGCGAGGAAGAAGACCGCGCAACCGTAGAACATGAACGCCTGGACGCGCATCGGCTACTCCTTCGCCCCGGTCAGCTCGCCCTGCGCGCCCACGTGCGGGTGGTGCAGGTCGAACGCCGGCCGCTCGGAACGGATCTTCGGGATCGAGTTGAAGTTGTGCCGCGGCGGCGGGCACGAGGTGGCCCACTCCAGCGACGAGCCGTAGCCCCACGGGTCGTCCACCTCGACGCGCTTGCCCTTCTTCCACGTGATGTACACGTTGTAGAAGAACGGCAGCATCGAGGCGCCCAGGATGAAGGCGAAGATCGACGACACCTGGTTCAGGCCCTCGAACTCCTTGGGGTAGTCGGCGTACCGGCGCGGCATGCCCTCGGCGCCCAGCCAGTGCTGGATGAGGAAGGTGCCGTGGAAGCCGATGAACAGCAGCCAGAAGTGCACCTTGCCGAGCCGGTCGTTCAGCATCTTGCCGGTCCACTTCGGCCACCAGAAGTAGAAGCCCGCGAACATCGCGAACACCACGGTGCCGAACACGACGTAGTGGAAGTGCGCGACCACGAAGTAGGAGTCCGACAGCTGGAAGTCCATCGGCGGGGACGCGAGGATGACGCCGGTCAGCCCGCCGAACAGGAACGTCACCAGGAAGCCCAGCGACCACAGCATCGGCGACTCGAACGTCAGCTGTCCTCGCCAGATCGTCCCGACCCAGTTGAAGAACTTCACCCCCGTGGGCACGGCGATGAGGAACGTCATGAAGGAGAAGAACGGCAGCAGCACCTGGCCGGTGACGAACATGTGGTGCGCCCACACGGTGACCGACAGGCCCGCGATGCTGATGGTCGCGAAGACCAGGCCGATGTAGCCGAAGACGGGCTTGCGGGCGAACACCGGCAGGATCTCCGTCACGATGCCGAAGAAGGGCAACGCGATGATGTAGACCTCCGGATGCCCGAAGAACCAGAAGAGGTGCTGCCAGAGCAGCGCGCCGCCGTGCGAGGCGTCGAACACGTGCGCGCCGAGCTTGCGGTCGGCCTCCAGGGCCAGCAGCGCGGCGGCGAGGACCGGGAACGCCAGCAGGACCAGGATGGAGGTCAGCAGGACGTTCCAGGTGAAGATCGGCATCCGGAACATGGTCATGCCCGGCGCGCGCATGCACAGGATCGTGGTGATGAAGTTGACCGCGCCCATGATCGTGCCGAAGCCCGACATGGCCAGGCCCATCACCCACATGTCGCCGCCGACGCCCGGCGAGCGAACCGCGTCGGAGAGCGGGGCGTAGGCGAACCAGCCGAAGCTGGCCGCGCCGCCCGGGGTCAGGAAGCCCGCGATGACGATCAGGCTGCCGAACAGGAACAGCCAGTACGCCAGCATGTTCAGCCGGGGGAACGCCACGTCCGGCGCGCCGATCTGCAGCGGCATGATCACGTTGGTGAAGCCCGCGAACAGCGGCGTCGCGAACATCAGCAGCATGATCGTGCCGTGCATGGTGAACATCTGGTTGTACTGCTCGTTGCTGACCACCTGCAGGCCCGGCTTGAACAGCTCGGCGCGGATGACCAGCGCCAGGATGCCGCCGAACAGGAACATCACGAAAGAGGTGATCAGGTAGAGGTAGCCGATCACCTTGTGGTCGGTGGACGACAGCCAGTTGGCGACGATGCGCCCCTTGCTCGTCCGCGCCGTGGTGACCGGCGCGCTCGGTGCGTGACTGATCGTGGTCACTTGGCACCCCCCGCGGCCAGGGCGGCCTTCGAATCGGCGATGAACTTCTGGTACTGGGCGGGCTGGACCACCTTCAGCTGGAACAGCATCCGGCTGTGGTCGACGCCGCAGAGCTCGGCGCAGCGGCCCTCGTACGTGCCCAGCTTGGTCGCCTCGAACTCGAACTCGTTGTCGTAGCCCGGCATGACGTCCTTCTTGTAAAGGAGCGCCGGGACCCAGAACGAGTGGATGACGTCGTTGGAGTGCAGTCGCACCCGCACGTGCTCACCGGCCGGAATGATCATCACGGGCTTGGCGCCGGAGGTGGAGTTGGGGTTGACCGGCTGGCCCACGACCGTGGCGACGGTCTGCTCCTTGCCGGCGGCGTCCTTCTCCTTGTAGTCGAACTGCCAGCTCCACTGGAACGCGGTGACGTCGACGACCACCGGAGGGTTCTTGGTGGTCTTCTCGACGTAGTTCTCGTCGCGTGCCGTGAAGTAGAACAGGACCGCGATGATGACGAACGGGACCGCCGTGTAGAGGATCTCGATCGGCATGTTGTAGCGGACCTGCGGCGGCAGGTCGTCGGAGCGCTTGCGGTGGAACAGCACCGCCCAGATGATCAGGCCCCAGACGACGGCCCCGACGGCGAACGCCGCGATCCAGGAACCCTGCCAGAGCTTCAGCATGCGCTCGGCCTGCGGGCCGATCGGCTCGGGCATGCCCAGGCGGGATGCCTGGCCGCTGCACGCGGTTGCGGACAGCGCCAGCAGCCCTAGCGCGCCGGCGCTTTTGATTGCGCGGCGACTGCGCACAGGCGTACGCCGCTCCCCAGAGCGGGTCGGACTCACGGAATGCCTTCCCCACGGATGAAAGCCCGGTCGACCCGGGCGGTGAGATCAGTTGTTACACGTGTGGTGGACACACTAGCGCTAGGGTCGCGCGAACCCCCGATCGGGTGCCCGGTTAGTGTTCTGGCGTGGCTGACTCCAGGGCGCCGGACGGGTACTTCGACGCGGCCTCGACCGAGCCGCCGCATCCCGCGGCGCGAGCTGCGCTGCTGGAGGCGCTGGACGCGGGCTGGGCCGACCCCGCCAGGTTGTACGGGCGGGCCCGGAGCACCCGCATGCAGTTGGACCGGGCCCGCGCGCGCGTCGCGGGCGTCCTGGGCGCACGGCCGGACGAGGTGTCGTTCACGTCGTCGGGCACCCAGGCGGTGCACCTGGCGGTCCTCGGGGGGCTCCAGGCGCGCCGGCGGGCCGGGCGCCACCTGGTGGTGAGCGCGGTCGAGCACTCCAGCGTGCTGCACGCCGCCGAGCTGCACGAGGCGGACGGCGGCGAGGTCACGGTCGTCGGCGTCGACCGGGGCGGGCGCGTCGACCCGGCCGAGTTCGCCGCGGCGCTGCGCCCGGACACCGCGCTGGCGTGCCTGCAGTCGGCCAACCACGAGGTCGGGACGCTCCAGCCCGTCGCGGAGGCGGCCGAGGCGTGCCGCGCGGCGGGCGTGCCGCTGCTGGTGGACGCCGCGCAGTCGCTCGGCCGGGTGGACGTGCCCGGCGGCTGGTCGTTCCTGGCCGGCAGCGCCCACAAGTGGGGCGGGCCCGCGGGCGTCGGGGTCCTCGCGATCCGCAAGGGCACCCGGTGGCGCTCGCCGCTGCCCGCCGACGAGCGCGGGGCGCGCCGCGTCCCGGGGTTCGAGAACGTCCCGGCGGCCGTGGCGGCCGCCGCCGCGCTGGAGGCGTTCCGCGCGGACGCGGAGGCGGAGGGCCCGCGCCTCGCCGCGCTCGTCGACCGGATCCGCGCGGAGGTCCCGGCGGCCGTGCCGGACGTCGAGGTCGTCGGCGACCCGGTCCGCCGGCTGCCGCACATTGTCACGTTCTCCTGCCTGTACGTGGAGGGCGAGGCGCTGCTGACCGAACTCGACCGCGCGGGTTTCGCCGTTTCGTCCGGCAGCTCGTGCACGGCGGATACGCTGCGTCCGAGTCATGTGCTCGAGGCGATGGGAGTGATTACCCATGGGAACGTGCGGGTATCGCTGCCGCGTGGCGTCGCTTCCGCCGACATCGACCGGTTCCTCACCGTTCTCCCCGGCACCGTGGCCCGGCTGCGCCGGACGGCGCTGAACGGGCTGGACCCGTGACCGGCACCGGCGGCGGAGCACCACATCGAGCACGAACCATCAGGAAAGGGAGGCGGTCGCGCCCATGAGGTTCCGAGGCCGCGCCAGGAGCGGAGTCTCCAACGGGACGGCGGCACCGCCCCCCGCCGAACCCGCCTGGCCTCCCCCGGCGCTGGTCATCGACGCGCTCGGCCGCAAGTGCCCGATCCCGATCATCATGCTGGCGGACCGGATCCGCGAGGTCCCGGTCGGCGAGGTGATCGCGGTGCTCGCCGACGACGCCGCCGCGCGCACCGACGTCCCCGCCTGGTGCCGGATGAAGTCGCAGGACTTCGTCCGGGAGGAGACGCTCCCGCAGGGCGGCTGGGGCTTCCACATCCGCCGGACGTACTGACGGCACGCCGTCGCCGGGGGCCGCGCCCGCGCCGGCCCCCGCGGCGCGCCGCGCACGGGGGGGGGGCGGC
>NZ_JBEYYT010000502.1:0-6150 GCF_040645715.1 Spirillospora sp. NPDC046719
CGGCACGGAACGCGCGAGCGGCGACGGCAGCGGCGGTGCGGGCGGCGGCGAGACCGCCGGGGCGCCCAGCGGTGCCCTCGACACGGAGGCCGCCGCCCAGGAGCCCGCCTACGAGCTCGACCCGGCCACCGGCGGCCCGCGGACGCGCCCGGCTCCGGCGGACGAGCCGGCGGAACAGCAGGCGCCCGAGCCCGGCGCGCCGGACCCCGCCCACGACGTGGAGCAGCGCCGCCGCGAGGCCGGCGTGAACCCGCTGTTCCCCTTCGGCCGCCCCGGCCAGCCGCTCGGCCGCGCCCACCCGTTCGTGTTCGGGTTCACCGCCGCACTCGGCGTGATCACCGCGTGGATGCTGGTGAAGGCCGCGACGAACGCCAAGTCGGTGCTCGTGATGATCGTGGTGGCGATGTTCCTCGCGGTCGGCCTGAACCCGGCGGTGGAGCGGCTGCGCCGGTTCGGGCTGCCGCGCGGCGCCGCGGTCGGGGCGGTGTTCCTGATCGTGATCCTGTTCTTCGCCGGATTCGTCGCGTCGCTCGTCCAGCCCGTCACCGAGCAGGTCACCGAGCTGCGGCACAGCATCCCCGACTTCGTCGACCAGTTGCAGAACAACAAGACGCTGGCCGACTGGGACAAGCGCTACGGGCTGCTCAAGCGCGCGGAGAAGGCCGTCAACAGCCCGGGCTTCCAGAACGGGCTCACCGACACCGCGACCGGCATCGGCAAGGTCGCGATCAACGGCGTCTTCCAGACGATCACGATCCTGATCCTGACGCTCTACTTCATGAGCTCGCTGCCGCAGATCAAGACGTTCTTCTACCAGCTCGCGCCGCGCACCCGCCGGGCCCGCGTCGCGCTGCTGGGCGACGAGATCCTCGACCGGATCGGCGGGTACGTCGCCGGCCAGTTCACGATCGCGTTCATCGCGGGGCTGTGCTCGTACATCTTCCTGTCGATCCTCGGGGTGAAGTACGCGCTGGCGCTCGCGCTGATCGTCGCGGTGACCGACCTCGTCCCGCTCATCGGTGCGACCATCGGCGCGGTGATCGTCTGCCTGGTCGCGTTCCTGACCGGGACGACCACCGACCTCATCGTCTGCGTGGCGTTCTACGTGATCTACCAGCAGGTCGAGAACTACCTGGTGTACCCGCGGGTGATGAAGCGGACGGTCGACGTCCAGCCCGCGGTGACGATCGTCGCGGCGCTGGTCGGCGCGGCGCTGCTCGGCGTCGTCGGCGCGCTGCTCGCGATCCCGACCGCGGCGGCGATCTCGCTGCTGATCCGCGAGGTGGTCCTGCCGAGGCAGGAGACGCTCTGAGCCGCCCCGGCGGCCCCGCCCGCGTCAGCGGGTGGTGCGGGCCAGCGCCGCGGCGAACTCGGCGACGGCCTGGTTGAACAGGTCGGGCTGCTCGACCGCGCACAGGTGCCCGGCGCGCGGGATGACGAGCAGCTCGGCGTTCGGCAGGGCGTCGACCATGGCGCGCGCCTCGTCCTCGGTGGCGAGCGTGTCCTCGTCGCCGACCATGACCAGCGCGGGCACCTTGAGGCCGCGCAGCGTCTCGAACGACTCGGGACGTCCGGCCATGGCGCGCAGCGCCCACGCGGCGGCGGGCGGGGGCGTCGCCTGGACGAGCCCCCGGACGCGCCCGTAGACGAGGGCGCGCTGCCGGTAGGTGGTCGGCCCGACGAGGCCGGGCAGCACCTCGTCCAGCAGGACCTGGACGGTGCCGTCGCCGTCGATCGCCTCGGCCTGCCGCAGCCGGTTCTCGCGGACGGCGCCGGTGTCGGCGGCGGCGCGCGTCGAGGCGAGGACGACGCCGAGCACGAGATCGGGGTGGCGGCGGCACAGCGCCATCGCGACGTACCCGCCCATGGACAGCCCGCCGACGACGGCGCGCTGGAGGCCGAGCCGGCGGAACAGGTGCGCGACGTCGTCGGCCATCAGGTCGACGGACGGGTCGTCGGCGCCGAGCCGCGAGCCGCCGAACCCGCGCAGGTCCGGGGTGATGACGCGGAACCGGTTCGCGAGGCCCTGCCGCTGCTCGAGCCACATCGCCGAGGAGAGCGGGAAGGCGTGCAGCAGGACGAGCGGTGTCCCCGTCCCGACGTCCCTGGCGTACAGCTGCACGGTCATCCGGTTCCCTCACGTCCGCGAAACGCCGCCGCGTTCACGCGGCGGTCGGACAATCGTTACCCGCTATCGGGGGTGGTGGGACGGGAGTGGCCGCGATCGGCCGTGCGCGTTTATCTGTCCGGTTCGTCCCATTCTGTGGGAAGTGGGTACGCGTCCGGTGCGACGTGCCGGACGATCTCGTTCAGCACGGTCCGGACGTACGGCTCCCCCACCCACAGGTGCTTGGCGTTGTCCACGCCGATCACCTCCGCCTGCGGCGCGCGCGCGAACCGTTCCCGCGCCTCCGCCGGGCGCAGGTAGTCGTCGAACTCCGGGACGAGCGCGACGAGCGGCCGCCCGTCGGCGCCCCACGCGTCCAGGTCGGCGTCCCCGGCCCGCTTCAGCGGCGGCGACAGCAGGATCGCGCCCTCGACCAGCGGGTCCAGCCCCCAGCGCAGCGCCAGCTCGGTGCCGAACGACCAGCCGAGCAGCCACGGCCGCGGCAGGTCGTGGTACTCGGTGTACTCCAGCGCCGCCGCGACGTCGAACCGCTCGGTCTCGCCCTCGCCGAACTCGCCCTCGCTGGTGCCGCGCGCCGACGTCGTCCCGCGCGTGTTGAACCGCAGGACGGCGAGGCCGGCGAGCGCGGGCAGCCGGTAGGACGCCTTGCGGAGTACGTGGCTGTCCATCATGCCCTCGGCGGTCGGCAGCGGGTGCAGGCAGACCAGGGTCGCGACCGGCGGCCGGTCCGGCGGCAGCGCCAGCTCGCCGACGAGCCGCAGCCCATCGGAGGTGTGCAGGGTGATCTCCTCGCGCCGCGCCGGGAGCACCGTCGCCGCCCTGATCTCCGCCATCGACTCCCTCACTCGCTGGTGCCGTGCCCACGTAACGCCGTGCTCACGAAACGCCGTGCTCGTTGATGCCGTGCTCGTTGATGCCGTGCCCGGTGACGCCGCGCCTAGTAGCGCGGCGCGTTCCTGCTCCGCTGGACGCGCGGCGCCCGGCGGGCCCGCGCCTCCCAGCACGGGCGGTGCCAGTGCCGCCGGTCGTCGGCGCCGCCCCGCTCGCCCGACGGCCACGCGACGACGTGCGGGACGCCCGGCGGGATCTCCTGGTCGCAGCCCGGGCACCGGTACGCCTTCACCGCGGCCGCCCCCGCGATCGACCGGACGATCCACTCGCCGTCCGGCCCCTCCTCCGTCCGCTGCGCCCAGCCGCCGCCCTGCGGCGGCTTCCCGGACACGGCACGGCGGTTCTTGCGGGGGCTCATGCCCCCAGGATATGAGCCCGCGCGGGCCGCCGGTCGCCGGCCGGGGGCACCCGGCGGCCGCGCTCCGGGTCCGGCGGGTCAGCGGATCGGCACGCCCGCGGTGACGTGCTCGGTGAGGAGCGGGACGGGCGCGAGCGCCGGCTCGCGCGTCTCGGCGTGCAGGGCGCGCAGCACGGCGACGGCACGGTCGATCCCGAGGCGGTCGAGGTCGGCGATCGGGCCGGTCGGGTAGCCGCAGCCGAGCGTCATCGCGGCGTCGATCGCGTCCGCGTCGGCGTAGCCCGCGCCGAGCATCGCGGCGGCGTCGTTGAGGTACGGGAAGCGCAGCGCGTCCACGATGAAGCCGGCGCGGGCGCGGCAGCGGACGACGGTGAGGCCGAGCCGCCCCGCCAGCTCCGCGGCGCGGTCGGCGACGCCGGGACCGGTCGCGACGGTCTCCGCGATCTCGGCGAGCGCACCCGTCCCCTCCGTGGAGAGCAGAGCGGGAAGGTGCAGCCCGACGACGTCGGCGGGACGACCGGACGCCATCGCCGCCTCGGCCACCGGGACCGTCGCGGACGTGACGGCGAGGACCGCACCGGGCTTGGCGGCCTGCGCCGCGGCCGCGAGCAGCTCGCGGCCCGCGCCGGCGTCGCCGGACGCCTCGACGATCAGATCGCAGTCCGCGAGGTCGGCGGCGGCGCCGCGGACCTGCGCGCCCGCGCGGTCGCAGAGCGCGGCGAACGCGTCGGCGAGGGCGCCGGTGCCGAGGACGCCGACGACGGGCGCGGGACCGTCCGCCGGCGCGGGCGCCTCGGCCTTCGGCGCGCCGTGGTCGTAGAAGCCGCGGCCCGTCTTGCGGCCGAGCAGCCCGGCGGTGACCAGCTCGCGCAGCAGCGGCGACGGCGCGTGCCGCCGGTCGCGGGTCTCGGCGTGGATCGCCTCCAGCACCTCCAGGCAGGTGTCGAGGCCGATCAGGTCCATCAGGGTGAACGGGCCCATCGGCAGGCCGGCGCCCGCCGTCATCGCGGTGTCGATGTCGTCGCGCGTCGCGTGCCCGGACTCCAGCATCCCGGCGGCCTGGTTGAGGTAGCCGAACAGCAGCCGGTTCGCGACGAACCCGGCGCGGTCGCCGATGGTGACCGGGGTCTTGCCGAGGTCCTTCACCAGCGCGGCGACGCGGTCCACGGCCTCCGGCTCGGTGAGCACCGTGCGGATGACCTCGACCAGCTTCATGACCGGCGCCGGGTTGAAGAAGTGCACCCCGACGATCTTGGTGGGCCGCTCCGTGGTGACGGCGATGTCGGTGACCGACAGCGAGGAGGTGTTGGTGGCCAGCACCGCGTCGGCGCGGCACACCCCGTCCAGCGTCGCGAACACCTTGCGCTTCAGGTCGAGGCGCTCCGGCACCGCCTCGATGACCAGGTCGCAGTCGCCGAGGTCGGCGAAGTCGGTGGACAGCGTCACCCGGCCGAGGATCTCGCGCTGCGCGTCCTCGGTGAGCTTGCCGCGCTTGACCGCGCGCCCCGTCGACTTCTCCAGGTGGCCACGGCCGCGCTCCAGCGCGTCCTGGTTCACCTCGATGCCGACGACCGCCAAGCCGCCGCGCGCCAGCACCTCGGCGATGCCCGCGCCCATGGTGCCCAGTCCGACGACCCCGACCCTGCTGAACGAACCACCAGTCATGCACGGCAGTCTCCCAGAGCGCTCGGCCCGCGCGGATGCCGGGTACGACCGGGACGTGCGCTTCGGAATCTTCCTGCTCGCCGCCCGCTACCCCGGTCAGGACGACGCCGCCGCCCTGGCCCGCACGGTCGAGGCCGCCGTGGCGGCGGAACGCGCCGGGTTCGACGACGTGTGGCTGGCCGAGCACCACTTCATGTCCTACGGCGTCATCCCGTCGGCGACGCTGATGGCGGGCCACGTTCTGGCCATGACCCGCCGCGTCCACGTCGGCACCGCGGTCAGCGTCCTCTCCGACCAGCATCCCGTGGCGCTCGCGGAACAGGCGGCGATGCTGTCGCTGCTGTCCCGCGGGCGTTTCCGGCTCGGCGTCGGACGCGGCGGCCCGTGGCGCGATCTGGAGGTCTTCGGAACGGGGCTCCGCCGCTACGAGGAAGGGTTCGCCGAATCGCTCGACCTGCTGCTCGCCTGGCTGCGCTCGGAACGGCTCGGGTGGCGGGGCGAGCATTTCTCGTTCCGCGAAGTCCCGGTCGTGCCGAGAACGGACGTCCCGCCGCCGGTCTCCGTCGCGTGCACCTCTCCCGCCACCGAGGCGATCGCCGCGGAACGCGGCCTGCCGATGCTCCTCGGAATGCACGTCGGCGACGAGGAGAAGGCCGCCGCCGTCGCCCGCCATGGCGTCCCGGACGCGCCGCACATCTCCGTCCACCTCGCGCAGGTCGCCGACACGCGGGACGAGGCCGTCCGGACGCTCCTCGACGAGATGCCGCGCTGGCTCGGCCCCGGCCTGGACGGATACGTGCCCGTCGACGACCGGCCCCGCCCGTCCCGCGACCCCGTCGCCTACACCCGGCGCCTGTGCGACCTGCACCCCGTGGGCTCCCCCGACGACTGCGCCGCCGCCTTGGCCGCGACCGCCGAGCGAACCGGGATCCGGCACCTCGTCCTGCTGGTCGAGGCCGCCGGCTCGCATCGCGCGACGCTCGAGAACATCGCCCGGCTCGGCGCGCAGGTCCTCCCGAGAACGCGCGCGTTGCTCTCCTGACCGGCCGCGGGCTCCTTATACGTGGACGCGCCCCCCTTCGCGAAGGGCGGGCCGGCCACGGCCCCA
>NZ_JBEYYT010000503.1:0-6146 GCF_040645715.1 Spirillospora sp. NPDC046719
CACCGCGGAAGCGCGGTGACCGCCCCTTCGGGGTCCTGTCCCGGTCAGCCCTCGGCGGGGGCGTCCTCCGGGATGACGTCGATGCCGGCCTCCTTGCGCTGCCCCGGCGTGATCGTCGTCGGCGCGGCGGTCAGCGGGTCGAGGCCCGACGCGGCCTTCGGGAAGGCGATCACGTCGCGGATGGTGTCCTGGCCGGCCAGCAGCATGACGGTGCGGTCCCAGCCGAACGCGATGCCGCCGTGCGGGGGCGGGCCGAACTTGAACGCCTCCAGCAGGAAGCCGAACTGCGACTCGGCCTCCTCCTTCGACAGCCCGAGCACGTCGAACACGCGCTGCTGCATCTCGGCGCGGTGGATACGGATGGAGCCGCCGCCGATCTCGTTGCCGTTCAGGACGAGGTCGTAGGCGTCGGCGAGCGCGGAGCCCGGGTCCTCGTGGAAGGTGTCGGCGAACTGCGGCTTCGGCGCGGTGAACGGGTGGTGCACCGACGTCCAGCCGATCTGCTCGCCCTTGTCGTTCTCGACCGGCTCGAAGATCGGCGCGTCGACGACCCAGACGAAGTTCCACGCCGACTCGTCGATCAGGCCGCGGCGGCGGCCGATCTCCAGCCGGGCCGCGCCGAGCAGCTCCTGCGTGGCGTGCCGCTTGCCCGCGCCGAAGAAGATCGCGTCACCGGGGGACGCGCCGGTCTTCGCGGCGAGCCCCTCCTTCTCGGTGTCGGACAGGTTCTTCGCGACGGGCCCGCCGAGCGTGCCGTCCTCCTGGACGAGGACGTACGCGAGGCCGCGGGCGCCGCGGGCCTTCGCCCAGTCCTGCCAGCCGTCCAGCTCCTTGCGGGTCTGGGACCCGCCGCCCGGCATCACGACCGCGCCGACGTACGGGGCCTGGAACACGCGGAACGACGTGCCGGCGAAGTACTCGGTCATGTCGGTCAGCTCGTTGCCGAACCGCAGGTCGGGCTTGTCGGAGCCGTAGCGGGCCATCGCGTCGGCGTAGGTGATGTGGGGGATCGGCCGGGGGATCTCGTACCCGGCGATGTCCTTCCACAGCCGCGCGATGAGGTCCTCGCCGACCTTCAGGACGTCGTCCTGCTCGACGAACGACATCTCGATGTCGATCTGGGTGAACTCCGGCTGCCGGTCGGCGCGGAAGTCCTCGTCGCGGTAGCAGCGGGCGATCTGGTAGTAGCGCTCCAGGCCGCCGACCATGAGCAGCTGCTTGAACAGCTGCGGCGACTGCGGCAGCGCGTACCAGTGGCCGGGCTTGAGCCGGACGGGGACGAGGAAGTCGCGGGCGCCCTCGGGGGTGGAGCGGGTCAGCGTCGGCGTCTCGACGTTGACGAAGCCGTGCTCGCGCATGACCTCGTGGGTGAGGAAGGACGCCTCGGAGCGGATCCGCATCGCCTGCGCGACGGCGTCGCGGCGCAGGTCGAGGTACCGGTACTTGAGCCGGATCTCCTCGTTGACGTTGACGTCGCCCTCGATCGGGAACGGCAGCGGCGCCGACTCCGACAGCACCTCGATGTCGGTGGCGGCGACCTCGATGTCGCCGGTCGGCAGCTCGGGGTTCTCGTTGCCGGCGGGCCGGACCCGGACCTCGCCGACGACCTTCACGCAGAACTCCGAGCGCAGGTCGTGCGCCGCCTCGTCCTCGCGGAAGACGACCTGCGCGGTGCCGGAGGCGTCGCGCAGGTCGATGAACGTGACGCCGCCGTGGTCGCGGCGGCGGCCGACCCAGCCGGCCAGCGTGACCTGCTGCCCGGCGTGCTCCTTGCGGAGCGTGCCCGCCTCGTGGGTGCGGATCATTTCTGAAGCCTTTCCTTCAACGTCGTGGTGAGGTCGGTGAGCGGGACGGCGTTCTGCTCGCCCTCGGCCAGATCCTTGACCTGGGCGACGCCGCCGGCGATATCTCGCTCACCGAGGATCACGGCGTACCGGGCGCCCGACCGGTCGGCGTCCTTCATGGCGCCCTTCAGCTTCTTGCCGCCGAACGACATGTCGGCGGCGATCCCCGCCCGCCGCAGCTCGGCGACCAGGGCGAACAGCCGGCGCTCGGCGGTGTCGCCGAGCGCGACCCCGAACACCTCGCAGCGCGGCTTGGGCGCGAACGCGGCGCCCTCGCCCTCCGCCGACCCGTCTTTCTCCGACTCGGCCTCCAGCGCGAGGATCGTGCGGTCGAGGCCGAGGCCGAACCCGATGCCGGGCAGCGGCGGGCCGCCGATGTCCTCCGACAGGCCGTCGTAGCGTCCGCCGCCGCCGATGCCGGACTGCGCGCCGAGCAGCGGGTGGTCGAACTCGTACGTGGTGCGGGTGTAGTAGTCCAGGCCGCGGACGAGGGTGGGGGTGTCCTCCCAGGCGATGCCGAGATCGGCCAGCAGCTCCCGGACCCGGTCGTGGTACGCCTTGCAGTCCGGGCACAGGTGGTCGGCCATCAGCGGCGCCCCCGCGAGCTGCGCCTTCACCTGCGGGCGCTTGTCGTCCAGGACGCGCAGCGGGTTGATCTCGACGCGGGCGCGGGTGTCCTCGTCCAGGTCGAGCCCGCGCAGGAAGTCCTGCAGCAGGGCCCGGTAGGCGGGACGGCACTCCTTGCAGCCCAGCGAGTTCAGCAGCAGCCGCACCTGCGTGAGGCCGAGCGAGCGGTACCAGTTCGCGGCGATCGCGATGGTCTCCGCGTCGATCTGCGGGTCCTCGCTGCCGATCGCCTCCAGGTCGAGCTGGTAGAACTGCCGGTACCGGCCCTTCTGAGGGTTCTCCGCGCGGAACGCGGGCCCGGTCGTCCACACCTTCACCGGCAGCGCGCCCTTGTGCAGGTTCTTCTCCAGGACGGCCCGCAGCACCGTCGCGGTGAACTCCGGCCGCAGCGTCAGCGACCGGCCGCCCCGGTCCTCGAAGGTGTACATCTCCTTCGACACCACGTCGGTGGACTCCCCGACGCCCCGCCGGAACAGGTTGGTGTCCTCGAAGACGGCCAGCTCCAGGTAGCCGTAACCGGCCAGCCGCGCCTGCTCGGCGAACGCCTCGCGGATGGCGTAGAAGAGGTCCGCGCGCGGCGGAACGTACTCACTGACCCCCTTGGGGGCCCGGAAACTCGAACTCATGGTCTTTTAGGCTCAGAATCCCTTGTTCGGCCCATCGGCCGGAGTCAGCTCGGCCAGGAACGGGTTAGTCGCGCGCTCGCGGCCGATTGTGGTCTGCGTGCCGTGCCCGGGCAGGACCGCCGTCTCGTCCGGCATGGACAGGCACACCCGGGACAGGCTCGCGAGGATGTCCTCGTAGGAGCCGCCGGGCAGGTCGGTGCGGCCGATCGACCCGGCGAACAGCAGGTCGCCGGTGAACATCACGTCCGGCAGCTCCTGCGTCCTCGGCGTCCGGAAGGTCACCGACCCGGGCGTGTGGCCGGGCGCGTGGTCGACGGTGAGGCTCAGCCCCGCCAGCTCCAGCACCGCGCCGTCCGCCAGCTCCTTCACGTCGTCCGGCTCGGTCAGCTCCAGGCCCCCGAACAGCTGCTGGCCGGGGCCCAGGGACAGCCCCTTGGCCGGATCGGTGAGCAGGTCGCGGTCGTCCGGATGGATGTAGGCCGGGACGTCCTTGGCGCCGCACACCGGCGCCACCGACCACACGTGGTCGATATGGCCGTGCGTCAGCAGCACCGCGACCGGCTTCAGCCGGTGCTCGCGCAGGATCTCCTCGATCCCGGCCTCGGCGTCCTGGCCCGGATCGACGATGACGCACTCCTCGCCCGCGGCGGGCGCCACGACATAGCAGTTCGCGGCGAACGATCCAGCGGGGAACCCGGCGACGAGCACGGTCGTCCTTCCTTAGAACCATCTCGGGTGGGCTTGTCCGAGCGTACCGGCGCGGCCACGGCCATCGCGAACGAGATAGGCCGATCGCCGTGTCGCGGCACCGTCCGCGGCGGGGGCGGCGGAGCGGCACCGGCCGCCGCGGCTTCCTCCACGTTCGTTCAGGCTGGAACCCGTCGGGGGCGCGGGTGCCGCTACTATGCGCTGCACGTTCACCTGATCACAGCGGAAGGGCAGGCACGTGGCGGGGAAGGACCGCAAGAAGCAGCTCGCTCGGCAGCGCTACGAGCGGCAGCAGCAGGCGCTGGCGGAAGCGGCCGCCAAGGCCCGCCGCGTCAAGATCATCAGCTCCGCGGTGGCGGTGGCGGTCGTCGTGGTGGGCGGCGCGGCGGTCGTCGTGTACACCGGCAAGGACGACAAGTCCAAGGCCGACGGCCTCCACTGCTCCTACAACGCCGCGGGCCAGCCCGCCGGCAAGGTCAAGGACCTCGGCACGCCGCCGAAGAAGCCCGCCTACAAGGGCACCGTCCAGGCCACGGTGAAGACGAACCAGGGCGACGTCGTGATGGCCCTGGACGCCAAGGCCGCGCCGTGCACCGTGGGGTCGTTCGTCCACCTCGCCCAGAAGGGCTTCTACGACGACACCCCGTGCCACCGGCTGACCAGTGGCGGCCTGAACGTCCTGCAGTGCGGCGACCCGTCCGGCAAGGGCACCGGCGGCCCCGGCTACGAGTACGCCAACGAGAACACGGCGAACGCCAAGTACACGGCCGGGACGCTCGCCATGGCGAACTCGGGCCCGGACACCAACGGCAGCCAGTTCTTCCTGGTCTACAAGGACTCGGAGCTCCAGCCCGACTACTCGGTGTTCGGCAAGATCACCAAGGGGCTGGACGTCCTGCAGAAGATCGCCAAGGCGGGCTCCGACCCCGCGGGCGACGGCGCGCCCAAGAAGAAGGTCACGATCCAGGACGTCACGATCGCCCCGGTTTAGGCGATCGGGATACTAAGGTGTGAGGGTCCGGAGGCCGTGAGCCCGATCGGACCTGCGATTCAGGAGGCAAGGGTGTCCAGCGCGACCGATCCCTGGGGCCGGGTGGACGAGGACGGCACCGTCTACGTCAGGACCTCCGACGGCGAACGCGTCGTCGGGTCCTGGCAGGCCGGCGCGCCCGAAGAGGCCCTGGCCTACTTCAAGCGCAAGTACGACGCGCTCGCCACCGAGATCGGCCTGCTCGAACAGCGCGTCCGCACCACCGACCTGCAGCCCGCGCAGGCGCAGCACAGCATCGCCCGGCTGCGCGAGGCCGTCGGCGAGGCGCACGCCGTCGGCGACCTCGACGCGCTCGCCCGCCGGCTCGACGGCCTGA
The DNA here is from genome assembly GCF_040645715.1 of Spirillospora sp. NPDC046719. Lineage (NCBI taxonomy): Bacteria > Bacillati > Actinomycetota > Actinomycetes > Streptosporangiales > Thermomonosporaceae > Spirillospora > Spirillospora sp. NPDC046719. The sequence continues at coordinate 5,173 of NZ_JBEYYT010000503.1, forward strand.
CCGAGCAGGTCGGCCGCCGCCGCGAGGAGGTCAAGGCCCAGCGCGAGCAGCACCGGCACGAGGCCCGCGAGATCAAGGAGCGCATCGTCGCCGAGGCCGAGCGGATCGCCGCCGAGGAGACGCACTGGAAGAACGGCGGCGAGCGGCTCCGCCAGCTCGTCGAGGAGTGGAAGGCCGCCGACCGTATCGACCGGCCCACCGAGACCGCGCTGTGGAAGCGGCTCTCCTCCGCCCGCAACGCCTTCACCAAGCGCCGCAAGGTCTACTTCGCGACCCTCGACGACCAGCGCGAGGAGGCCCGCCGGGAGAAGGAGCGCCTCGTCGCCGAGGCCGAGGCGATGCAGGACTCGACCGACTGGGGCGAGACCGCCGCCGCCTACCGCGACCTCATGCGCCGCTGGAAGCTCGCCGGCCGCGCCTCCCGCGACGCCGAAGAGGACCTCTGGGCCCGCTTCAAGGGCGCCCAGGACACCTTCTTCCAGGCCCGCAGCGCCGCGTTCGCCGAACGCGACGCCGAGTTCCGCGGCAACGCCGAGGAGAAGGAGAAGATCCTCGCCGAGGCCGAGCGGCTGCTGCCCGTCCGGGACGTCCGGCAGGCCCGGCAGGCGCTCCGCGCGATCCAGGAGCGCTGGGAGGCCGCCGGCATGGTGCCCCGCGACCAGCGCGACCGCCTCGAAGGCCGGCTCCGCAAGATCGAGGAGGCCGTCCGGACCGCCGAGGAATCGGAGTGGCGCCGCACCAACCCCGAGGCCCGCGCCCGCGCCGAGGCCACCGTCAACCAGCTGCGCAGCTCCATCGACCAGCTGGAGAAGCGCCTGGACAAGGCCCGCGCCGCCGGCCGCGACAAGGACGTCAAGGACGCCGAGGAGGCCCTCGGCGCCCGCCGCGCCTGGCTGGAGGAGGCCGAGCGCACGCTCGCCGAGTTCTCTTGATCTCCCAGGGGGGCGACCCCCTGGAACCCCCGTCACGACGCA
>NZ_JBEYYT010000504.1:0-6122 GCF_040645715.1 Spirillospora sp. NPDC046719
CCGCCGCGGCGGCGCCAGCGGGGACGCCGTCCGGGGTCGCGAAGCCCCGGTAGACGCCGGTGGTGATCGAACCGAGCAGCGCGATGCCCAGCGCGGCGCCGAGCTCGTAGGCCGTCTCGGAGACCGCGGACGCGGCCCCGGCCTGCTCCTTCGGCACCAGGGAGACGATCATGTCGGACGTCGTCGCGAAGGCGAACCCGGCGCCGGCCCCGGCGAGCAGCAGCGCCGCGAACAGCAGCGCGTAGCCGGTGCCGGCGTGCAGGCCGGCGAGCAGCGCCAGGGCCAGGCCCATGGCCGCGAGCCCGCCCGCGACCACGGTGCGGACCGACGTCCGCCGCACGGCCAGCGCCGCGAGCAGCCCGGTGACGATGGAGCCGATGGTGGCGGGCAGCTCCGCCAGCCCTGCTTCGAGCGGCGAGCGGCCCTGGACGAGCTGGAAGAACTGCGACAGGAAGAACACCAGCCCCGCCAGCCCGAGCACGGCGAGCAGGTCGGCGGCGACGGCCGTGCTGAAGCCGCGGTCGCGGAACAGCCGGACGTCGATCAGCGGCGAGGCGAGGGTCCGCTGCCGGCGGACGAACCAGGCGAGGGCGGCGGCGCCCGCGACTGCGGCCGCGCCGACCTGCGCGGACCAGCCGTGCGCCGCGGCCTCCTTGATCGCGTAGACCGTCCCGATCATGCCGACGAGGGACAGGGCGGCGCTCGGCAGGTCCCACGGCCCCGGCGACGGGTCCTTCGACTCCGGCAGCAGCCGCGCGCCGGCCACGACCAGCACGGCCATCACCGGCAGGTTGATCAGGAAGACCGAGCCCCACCAGAAGTGCTCCAGCAGCAGGCCGCCGACCAGCGGGCCGACGGCGGCGCCCGCCGAGACGCTGGAGGCCCAGACGCCGATCGCCATGGAACGTTCCCGGGGGTCGGTGAAGATGTTCCGGATCAGCGCCAGCGTCGACGGCATCAGGGTCGCGCCCGCGACGCCCATCAGGGCGCGGGCCGCGATGAGCAGCTCGGGGCCGGTGGCGTAGGCGTTGAGCACCGAGACGGCGCCGAACGCGGCGGCGCCCGCGAGCAGCAGCCGCTTGCGGCCGATGCGGTCGCCGAGGCCGCCCATCGAGACCAGCAGGCCGGCGATGACGAACGAGTAGACGTCGCCGATCCACAGCAGCTGGGCGCCGGACGGCCGGAGGTCCGCGCTGATGAACGGGGTGGCGAGCCCCAGCACGGTCGCGTCGACGGCGACCAGCAGCACGGCGAGGACGAGGACGCCGAGCGAGACCCAGCGGCCGGGGTCGCGGTCGTGCCGCACGGGCGCGTGCGGCGGCGCGGTGGTCATGGTGGCACTGTCCTTACGAATTCTTCCGGCGGCGCTCGACTCCGCCCAGCAGCAGCCCCGTGATCATCGCGGTGTAGTCGCGGGGCGCGGTCCGGCCGGCCTGGATCGTCCAGGCGGCGGACGCGATGAGCCCGTACAGGGCCTCGGTGAGCCAGGCGGGGGACAGGTCGATGCGGAACTCGCCGGACTCCTGGCCGCGCCGGAACAGCGCGGCGATGCGCGCGTCGAGCCGTTCCCAGCCCGCGTTGATCCCCTCGCCCTCGAACAGCTGGTTCTCGGTCGCGAGGAAGGCGAGGAAGGCCGCGACCGGGCGGCTGGCCTCGACCAGCCGCACCAGCGCGTCGGTGGCGGTGCCCTCGTCGGGGCGGGCCTCGTCCATCACCGCCTCCAGGCGGCGCAGGCCCAGCTCCTCGAGCGCGCGGACGAGGCCGTCCCGCCCCGCGAAGTGGCGGTGCAGGGTGGCGCGGCTGATCCCGGCGGCCTGCGCGATCTCGTCCTGGGTGGCGGTCGCCTTCCGGGACAGCAGCTCCGCCGCGTCGGCGAGGACCCGCTCGCGATCGAACGTCATGAGACGATGCTACCTCGAATGAGACATCATTGTCTCATCTGAGTGGTTCACGTCACCCGCGTGCCGGGTTCCGGCCAAGAGGGCGGCGACGGTCAGGACGCGCTGCGCACGAGGTCGTGGACGGCCTCGCTCATCGTCACCGGATCCACGTCGCCGAGCGGCACGGAGTCCTGCGGCGCGCGCGCCGGGGCAGGGCCCGCCCACAGGCAGGTGATCTCCTGGTCATCGCCCTCGCCGTACATGTAGTAGCCGAGGCCGGGGCTCAGGCTTGCCACGACGTACAGGCCCGCCGGGTCGCGCCGCGCGAGCCACCCCCCGGCGAAGGCGCCGTCGGCGTCCACGGACTCCCAGCGCCCCTGCGAATGGCCCTTCGCCTTGCCGTACGGCAGGACGAGACCCTCCACGCGGGCGAGCCTGCGCGCGCTCCGCTCGTCGTCCGTCAGCCGGTAGACGGGGCGTCCCAGCTGCTCGAACGGCTGCAGGATCTCATAGTCGGCGAACAGCTCCGCCCACGCGTCGAGGTCATCGCCCAACAGCAGGGGGTGGGCGATGGCGATCCGGGCGTCCGGCGCCGGTGCGAAGGCGTCGTCGTTGATGTCGGCGTAGGTGCGGTCCTCGGCGACGCGGAACGCGGTGCCGTCATCGGTGATCCACACCAGCCGGCGGACGATGTGCCCCAGCAGCGGATGCTCGACGAACAGGCGGCGGAAGTCGTCCGGCGTCCGGCTCCGCCGGGCGATCATGGCCTTCTCCAGGCGCTTGATCTCCCGGTCGGCGATCGTCCGCAGGTCCTTGCGCAGGCCGGTGAACAGCGCGTGCGCGGCCGGGGCGAGCGCCGGATCGTCCTTCGGGCCGGGCTTGGGCGCGCTCTTGCGCACCTTCCCGCTCGCCTCCACGACCAGCGGGACGAGCTGCTGGTCGAAGGTCACCGTGAACCGGCGCGGGCCGTAGTCCAGGACGAGCGTGCCCTTCTCGTCCAGGCCGAAGTCGGGGACGGCGCGGTCGGCGAGGTCGTCCGGCGTGATGCCGCGCGCGGCGGCGATCTCGTCGATCTTCTGCGCCGCCTTCGCCTTGAACCCCTTGTACCTGCCGTGGCGGGTCAGCTCGAACAGGTGGGCGAGGGCGACGTCGGAGCCGATCCCGGCCAGCACGTCCAGCGCCGCGACGGCGCGGGCGGACCCGCCCTCGCCCGGCCACTGCTTGATCAGCGGAGTGAGCCGCCGCACCGTCGTGTCGTCCCCGATCAGGCCGAGCTGGGCGAGCGCCCAGTTGTGCTTCGTCGGCGCGCCGAGCGCGTACCAGCGCTGGAAGACCGCCCAGGAGAACTCCGCCAGCGAATGCCGGTCGCAGAAGTCCCGGACGTCCGCGGCCTCGGGCGCCTTCCTGGCGAGCAGCCCGAGCAGGCGCTTCGTCGCGTCGGCGGGAAGCGCCCGGTCGCGGTCGCGGGTGAGGATCCGCGGGAGCGAGGCCGGGTCGGCCCAGTCGGTCTTCGTGCCGCGTGCGGGCCTGCCGGCCAGCACGGCGGGCAGGTCGTCGCAGTCGGGGACGGCCGGGCGCGGCAGCAGGTCCTCCGCCGTCCCCTGCGGCAGCGCCTTCGCCAGGTCGGGCCGCGCGTGCAGGAGGCCCCGCAGAAGCCCGGCCGCTTGCAGCCCCCGGACCGACCCCTCGTGGACCAACGGCGCCAGCGCCCGGACCGCCTCCACCGGATACCGGTCGGCCGCCTCCTCGAGCGCGGCCGGCACGCCTTTGATCCCCATATGGCCGAGCAGGATCGGGAAGAGCCTCTCGTCCGCGATCCCCAGCAGCGCCTTCAGCACGATGGGGCGCGCGTCGTCGATGTGGCGGTAGTCGTGGGCGAGGGCGCGTTCGAGCAGCGGCAGGGCGTCCGCGCCCAGCCCGTCGAGCAGCGTCGCGAGCACGCCCGGCGACACCGGCGTCCAGCCGATCCGGCCGACGTGGTCGGGAGTGGACGCCGAGCACAGCAGGTGGTCGTGGCCGAGAACCGTCTGGGACCGGTCGTCGAGGGCCTCGTCCATCCAGGCCGACTCGGTCGGGGCCAGGTAGGAGGCCGTGCGGCGCCTCGCCGGGTCGCCGCGGTGCGCCGCCAGCCGGGCGACGGCGTCGCGGTACTCGTCCTCGGGAGCCGCCGCCAGCAGCGCGCGGAGCCGCTTCACCGCGGCGTCCTCGGCGATCCACCGATGGTCGAGGGAATGGTCCCGGGACGCCGCGCGCCGCAGCTCGCCGCGCCATCCCTTCGGCGGCACCGTGTAGCTGTAGACGACGACGCGGATGACGCCGTCCGGCCCCGGCGTCGCCGGTCTCGGCAGCGGGCCGAGGGCGATGGAGGACGCCTCGGTGAGCGCGCAGGCCGCGAACGCCGGGCCATGGTCCAGGACCCAGGCGTCCACGAAGGCGGCGCCGTCGACGTCGTCGAGGTACTTCACCGCGACGGCGGCCAGGACCGCCGCGCCCACCGGGTCGGCCACGCCGTCCAGCCAGGCCCGCACGGCCTCCCGGAGGGCGGGGCCGGTGCGCTCGTGCGCCGCCATCTCCGCGGCGATCGGGCGCGCCGCGCGGTCCCATTCGCGCGCCCGCCGTGCGGCCTTCTCGTCCAGGACGACGTCCGGCCCGGCGACGCCGCCGTGCCGGGGATGGAGGTGCTCGCGCCACTCGACCGGAATGTCCACCGTCTCGATCATGGCCCCGGAACCTAACGGCCCCCGCCGACACTCTCGCCGAAGCGGCTCGGCCGGCGGCGGCGTCCGAGCGGCTAGCATCACCGAATGCCGCTGATCGCAGCCGGTCGCTTCGTCGCGTACGGGCCGTCCCACTGGGCGGTGCTCGGGGTGTTCGCGATCGGCTGCGCCGTGCTCGTGGTGCTCGGCCGCGGGCAGCGGGCGCCGGAGCCGGGCGAGGCGCCCGGCGAGCAGGCGAAGGGGTTCGGGCGGGCCTACGCGCTGGCGATCCTGTTCGTGATGGTCGGCACGCAGGTGCACACCCTGCTGCCCGCGGAGTGGCGGATCGGCGGGTCGCTGCCCCTGCAGCTGTGCGACGTGGCCTGGCTGACCGCGGCCGGCGCGCTGTGGACGCTCGGCCGCCGCTGGTACGCGCTGACCTACTACTGGGGGCTCACCCTGTCGGTGCAGGGCCTGCTCACGCCGGCGCTCAACGGCGGCGACTACCCCGACATCGACTATCTGGCCTTCTGGGGCATGCACCTGATGATCGTGTGGGCGGCGGTGTACCTGACCTGGGGGCTGGGGATGCGGCCGGACTGGCGCTCCTACCGGTTCGCGGTCGCGGTCACGGTGGTGTGGGCCGCCGGCGCGTTCGTCTTCAACGAGATCGCCGGGACGAACTACGGTTACCTCAACGCCAAGCCCACCACCGGCTCGGCGCTGGACCTGCTCGGCCCCTGGCCCTGGTACGTGCTGGCCGAGGTCGTGATCCTCCTGACCGGCTGGGCGCTGATCACCTGGCCCTGGACGCGCGTGCGCCGGGACTCGCCGCCCGCCCGCTGAAACGCGGTCCCGCCAGCGCTATTGGACCATTCCAATAGCGCTCCGTTCCCTACCGTTTCGGATCGCTATATGCGCTGAGATGTTGTTTTGCAGGGCGACAATCCGCGGTCAAGGGTGAGCGAGACATTACGGACTAATTACAGCAAAGCGCAACCGGATCGCTGGAATCTCGGCATTCCGCGCGTCCTCGGAGAGGCGTTGTGTCAGCCTGGATGCGGCCGTGGGCGGACGAAATCGTACCGCTCAGTTTATTTGATCTTCAAAGTCCGATGTACCGAGGACGCCGATGCCTGACTTCTTCGAACCCGCCGCCGGGGCCGATCGCCGGGACGTCCAGCGCTACGACAGGACCCCGGCCTACGGCAGGCACCGCCAGACCGGCATGCGCGTCGTCCATCTGTCCATCTCCGTGCTTCCCGCGGCCGCCGTCGGGCTCCTCGGGACCGTCGCCGTGGCCGCGCTGTACGACGGCGGCGCGCCGCCGCGGTCGGCGCGCACCGTCCTCGTCGTCGCCGCGCTCGGGACCGTGACCGTCCTGCTCGCCGCCGCGTGGGCGGCGGACGCGGCGACCCGGCGGGTGGAGCGGCACCGCGCCCAGGGCGCCGGCCGCGACCTGGAGGCCGTGCGCCGCAAGCTGGGCGAACTCGCCTTCCTGGCCGCGCGCGGCCGGCGCGAGGTGCGCGAGATGGCCGTCCGGCTG
>NZ_JBEYYT010000505.1:0-6094 GCF_040645715.1 Spirillospora sp. NPDC046719
GGGGGGTGGGGGGGGTCCGGCCGGGGGGGGGGGGGGCCCCCCCGCAACCCGGCCCGCCGGCGGCGAAGCCCATCCTGGTGGAGCGGCCCGGATCCGCCATCGGTAGATGAACGGATTCCGGTACCGATTTTCGGTCGCCTTCCGTAGCACCGCGACTACACTCCAAAGGTCCCCTCTGGTTGCCGGGCGTCCGGCGGGAACAGACTCGGAGACGGCGTGCCGCTGAACATGACGCTGGAACGGCAGACGGGAAGACTCCCCGCGGAGTTCACCAGCTTCGTCGGGCGGAAGGCGGAGCTCGACCAGGTCGGGCGGCTGATCGACGGGCACCGGCTGGTCACCCTCACCGGACCGGGCGGGGTCGGCAAGACCAGGCTCGCGGTCCGCACCGCGACCCGGGCGCGCGACGCGTTCGACGGCGGCGTGTACTTCGTCGCCCTCTCCGGGCTGTCCGAGCCGTCGCTGCTGGCGCAGGCGGTCTGCGACGCGCTCGGCCTCGTCGAGCAGGGCGGCGAGCCCGCCGCGTCCCGGCTGGCCGACCATCTCGCCGACCGGCGGGTGCTGCTCGTCCTCGACACCTGCGAGCACCTGCTCGACGAGTGCGCCGCGCTGACCGAGGCGCTGCTGCGGAGCGCGCCGGGGCTGCGCGTGCTCGCGACCAGCCGGCAGCCGCTCGACGTGCTGGGCGAGCACACCATCGCGGTCGCGCCGCTCGGCCGGCCGGAACCGGACCGCGCGGACGCCGAGGAGTGCGACTCGGTCAAGCTGTTCGCCGAGCGCGCCGCCGCGGCCGTCCAGGGCTGGACGCTCACCCGCGGCAACCGCGACGCCGTCGTCCGGCTGTGCGACCGGCTCGACGGGATCCCGCTGGCGATCGAACTGGCCGCCGTGCAGCTGCGGACGTTCTCGGCGGACCAGGTGCTGAGCCGGCTCGGCACCCGCCTGTTCCAGGCCCGCGGCGTGCGGACGAGCGTCCCGCGGCACCAGACGCTGCGCGCCGCGATCGACTGGAGCCACGCGCTCTGCTCGGCCGGGGAGCGGCTGCTGTGGGCGCGGCTGTCGGTGTTCGCCGGCGACTTCGAGCTCGACGCCGCCGAACACGTCTGCTCCGGCGACGACCTGCCCGCCGAGCACGTCGTCGAACTGCTCACCGGGCTGGTGGACAAGTCGATCGTGCAGCGCGCCGACCGCGGCGGCCAGGTCCGGTACCGGATGCTCGACAGCCTGCGGGAGTACGGCGTCGAGCGGCTCGCCGCGCAGGGCGGCGAGACCCGGCTGAGGCGGCGCTGCTTCGACTGGTACGCGGGGCGGCTGCGCGTCGCGCGCGCCGAGCTGGCCGGCGCCGGGCAGGTCGGCTGGCTCGCCTGGTTCGGCAGCGAGCGCGCCAACATCCGCGCGCTGCTCGGCCACGTCCTGCCGACCGCCGAGCCCGCGACGATCCGGGACGCGATGGAGGCGCTCGGCCGGCTCTGGATGCTGCACGGCATGGCGGGCGAGTGCCGGCACTGGATGGACCGGCTGCTGGAGACCCGCGACACCACCGGGGAGGGCTGGTCGGCGTTCCTCGGCGTCGCGGCCCTGACGATGGCCCTGCAGAACGACCTGGACGCGGCCGGGGAGCTGCTCGACCGGGCGCTGGTGCAGGCGCGGGCCGAGGGGGACGCCGACACGGCGGCCCTGATCGTCTCGTGCCAGGGCGTCGCGGCGCTGTTCGCCGGCGACGTCGACCTCGCGCTGCGGCTGCTCGGCGCCGCCGACGAGGTGAGCGAGGACGCCGCCGGCGGCGACGTGCTCTTCCTGCTCGTCGAGGTCTTCCGCGGCGTCGCGTACCTGTTCAAGGGGGACTACCCGGCGGCGGTCGCGCACGCCGGGCAGGGCGCGCGGATCGGCGAGGAGCACGGCGAGCTGTGGGTGCGGTCCTACGGCATGCTCGTGTGCGGGCTGGCGCTGTGGCTCGCGGGCGACCTCGGCGCGTCGCTGGAGCGGCTCTGCCGGTCGCTGCGGATCAAGCGCGACCTCGGCGACGAGCTGGGCATGACGCTGGGGCTGGAGGCGATCGCCGGGTGCCTGTGCAGCGGCGGCGAGTACGTCCGCGCGGTCCGGCTGCTCGGCGCGGCCGACCGGATGCGCGAGTCCACCCAGACCGCGTGGTTCGGCCCGCACCACGCGATGCTGCGGGAGATCCACATCGGCAAGGCCAGGGAGGCCCTCGGCGAGCGGCGGTACCGCGCCGCGTTCGAGGAGGGCGGGCGGCTCGCGCCCGCGGAGGCGCTCCGGGACGCCCTCGGCGAGCCCCCGTCCCCCGAGGCCCCCGACCCGGGCGGCGCCGCGGACGGCCCCGCGCCGGACGCCTGCCCGCTCACCGACCGCGAGCTGCAGGTCGCGGCGCTGGTCGCGGAGGGGCTGTCGAACCGCGACATCGCCGAGCGGCTGACGATCGCCAAGCGCACCGCCGACTCGCACGTCGAGCACATCCTGTCCAAGCTCGGGTTCTCCTCGCGCGCGCAGATCGCCGTCTGGGTCACCGAGCAGGGCGTCTCGGCGCAGGACGGCGCCGCGGAGGCCCGCCTGCCGTACTGACCGCGCCCCCGCGGTGCGACCGGTGCGTGTGCCGGTGATCACGGAGGGTAGGGCCTGATCGGCACCGGCGCCGATCGGGGAGGTCAACGGCGATGGCGACGATCCGGGCGGCCGCGGGCCGCCGACCGCGCGCGGCCGGGCGGCGGGCCTGACGTGCAGGCGTTCTCCACCGCGACGGTCTACGAGGGGCCGTTCTCCGAGGTCCCGCCGGACGGGCTGCGCAAGATCTGGCTCTGGGCGGTCCTGATCGCGGTCGGCGGGTTCCTGTTCGGCTTCGACACCGGGGTGATCTCCGGGGCGCTGCTGTACATCAAGACCGACTTCGGGCTCGACGCGTTCGAGCAGTCCAGCGTGGTCAGCGTGCTGGTGCTCGGCGCGATGGCGGGCGCGATGGGGTCGGGGCGGATCGCCGACCGGATCGGGCGCCGCAGGATCCTCGGCCTGGAGGGGCTGGTGTTCCTGGTCGGGACGGTCATCGCCGTCCTGTCCACCGGCTACGCGATGCTGGTGGTCGGCCGGCTGGTCCTCGGCCTCGCGGTCGGCGGCGCGTCGGCGACCGTGCCGGTGTACCTCTCGGAGATCTCCCCCAAGGAGATCCGGGGCCGCACCCTGACCCTCAACCAGCTGCTCATCACGATCGGCATCCTGGTCGCCTACCTGACCAACCTCGCGTTCTCCGGGGCCGGCGACTGGCGCGCCATGATCGGGGTCGGCGCGGTGCCCGCGGCGGTGATCGTCGCGGCGTCGCTGTGGGTGCTGCCGGAGTCCGCCGCCTGGCTGGCCGCGCGCGGGGACCGGGCCGAGGCGCGGCGGCTGGTCGCCTCCGTCACCAACGAGGCCACCGCCGACCGGCTCCTCGACCGCTACGAGCGGGACAGGGCGCGGCGGGACGACGGGCGGCGGACCGGCCGGCGGACGCTGCTCGCCGCCGACGTCCGGCCCGCGCTGGTCGTCGGGCTGACCCTGGCGGCCGTGCAGCAGTTCGGCGGCATCAACACGATCATCTACTACGCCCCGACGATCATCGAGAAGAGCGGGCTGAGCGCGTCCAACTCGATCGTCTACTCGCTCGCCATCGGCGTCATCAACCTGGTGATGACGCTGGTCGCGATCCGCGTCATCGACCGGGCCGGGCGGCGCCCGCTGCTGCTGTTCTCGCTCGGCGCGATGACGGTCATGATGGCGCTTCTCGGGCTGTCGTTCGTCGCGGATTGGTCGTCCGGGCTGTCACTGGTGTTCATGGTGCTGTACATCGCCGGGTACGCGGTCGGGACCGGGCCGGTGTTCTGGACGCTGATCGGCGAGATCTTCCCGCCGCGCGCCCGCGCCGCCGGGTCCAGCGCGTCCACCGCGGTGAACTGGCTGGCGAACTTCGTGGTCAGCCTGGTCTTCCTGCCGATCGCGACCGTCATCGGGCAGGGCGAGACGTTCTGGATCTTCGCGGTGATCGCGGGGCTCGGCTGGGTCTTCGTGAGCCGCTTCGTCCCGGAGACGAAGGAGCGCGACTTCACCGAGGTCGACGCGGACCTGCGGTCCCGGTTCGGGCGCCGCGCCCCCGCCTCCGCCGATTCGGGCTAGCCGGCGTCCACGCCCCGGATCGGGCGCGGGCCGGGTCAGGCGGGGTCTGCGGGCCGGGTCAGGCGGGGGCGGTGCCGGTCAGGCGCTCCCAGTGGCGCCGGACGTCGTCCCAGGGGAAGCGCGGGCCGGGGTCGATGCGGCGCCGCACCAGCACGCCGGGATCGTCCGACGCGGGGACCATCCCCTGGTCCAGGTCGCTGTGGCGCACCAGGCGGACGAGCGCCGGGTGGGTCTCCGTGAGGACGGTCAGCAGGTCCATCAGCGCGGCCGTCTGCTCCGGCGGGAAGTCCTCGGACGGGTTCTGCGACCGCGAATGGAAATGGTCGGGATGGCGGCCGGTGTTGACCAGCTCGATCCCGATCGACGGGGTGTTGTGGCCCGCGGCGTGGGCGGCGACCCGGTCGAGCGGCACGAAGCGGTGACAGCCGCCGTCGCGGTCGACGTAGAGGTGGCCGCACACCCCCGTCCCGTCCTCGGTCCCGGCGGCGCTCCGCTCGGCGAAGTCCCATGCCTCCGCCAGCGTCGGGATCTCCGTGGCGTGCAGGACGACGGTCGTGATGGACTCCGGCGACCTCCGCTCCAGCGACCCCCACCAGGAGACGAGCCGGTCGTCCACGGGAGGACCTGCGGGCGCCGTCATGATCCCCATGCTAACGGCGACAAATGGCACAAAAGGCTTCTATGCCAATGGATTGCAGTTCTTTGGCGATAAGACAGCGAAGATGGCATCAAAGGCATATCGGAGCGCCAGCGGGGGCACCCCTGGCGCCGGAGCATCGGGGGATGCCGTGAGCGATCTGATCGCCGTCGCCTACCCGGACGTGGACACCGCCGTGACGGTGCGCGACCGGCTGATCGACATGCAGCGCCGGAAGCTGATCACGCTCGGCGACGCCGCGGTGGTGGAGAAGCGGCCGGACGGGAAGATCAAGCTGCACCAGATCCACAGCACCACGCGCACGGGCGCCCTGTGGGGCGGCGTGTGGGGCGGCCTGCTCGGCATGCTGTTCTTCGCGCCGCTGGTCGGCGCGGCGGTCGGCGCCGCCGCCGGGGCCGCCGGGGGCTCGATGACCGACGTGGGGGTGGACGACTCGTTCATGCGGGAGGTCGGCGCGAAGCTCCAGCCCGGCGGCGCGGTGCTGTTCCTGCTGGTCATCTCCGTGACGCCGGACCGGGTCATCCCGCAGATCGCCGAGTACGGCGGCGAGGTGATGCAGACCTCCCTCAGCAACGAGGCCGAGACGCACCTCCGCGAGACCCTGGAGGCCGCGAAGCAGGTGCACCAGCCCGCCGGAGCGTCCGCGCCCTGACCGTCCCGTCACGTCCGGTTCGGGACCGGGGCCTGCGGGTCCCGGCCCCGGGCGACGTCACCTGCCGCCGGGCTCGTCGCCGTCGCGCTCGGTGGACCCGTCCTCGGCCGGCTCGTTCTCGGCCGGCTCGTCGGCATCCGGCTCGTCGGCCGGGTCGGCGCCGGTCAGGCGTGCGCTCAGGCGGTGCGAGACGCGGACGTCGCGGTAGGTCACGTTCGGCTTCGCGGGCCGGGGCAGGTTCCGCCGGTCGGTGTCGGTGCCGGACTCGCCTTCCGGCTCGGCGCCCGCCCGCTCGGTGACCTCCGGCGTCTCGCGGAAGACGACTTCGTCCGCCTTCACGGAGGCGCCGATCTCCACATCCGGTTTCCGTTCCGGTTCCGGCATCGCTCCCCCTCACATTCCCGGCAGCCGCTTGAGGACGCCGCCGATCAGGTCCCGGCCGGCGCGGACGGACTTCCTGGTCAGCGCCGCCGCCAGCTCGCCCGCCGCGAGGTCGTCCGGCCGCTCCGGGACGTCCCGCGCCGCCCGCCGGTCCCGCTCGTCGTGCGCCGCCCGCGGCTCCCGCTCGGGCCGCTCGCGCTCCCGTTCGTCGCGCCGCCGCTCGTGCTCGTCGCGCCGGGGCGGGC
>NZ_JBEYYT010000506.1:0-6073 GCF_040645715.1 Spirillospora sp. NPDC046719
GGCCGCGCGGGCGGCATCGGGACGGCCGCCGCCGGGACGGCCGTGGTCGTCGGCGCCGGCGCCATCGCGGTCCAGCAGTTCGGCGGCGACGACCCGGCGCCGCGCCCCACGAGGACCCGGCCCGTCGCGGCCGTCGCGGCCGTCCGCGGCTGCCCCACCACCGACGCCGGCGGCCGGAGAACGACGCCGTCGCCCGGCCCCGCGCAGGTCCGCCTCCCCGAGCAGGTGAAGCTTCCGAAGGACGCCGCCGTCTACCGCGTCGACCAGGGCGGTTACCTGATCGGGCCCGCCTCGGCCTCCTGCTCGGGATCCCTCGGCGCGAACGCCGGCTACAACACGATCGGCGACCCCGGCACGCTCCAGATCTCGCAGAACTGGCAGGGATCCGTCGGCAACATCGCCTCGCAGGTCTGCATGTACTTCCCGAACTCCCCGGAGGGCGCGAAGGCGAAGCGGGACCTGGGCGACTGCACGTCGGACGTGCGGGCGCGGCAGGACGTCCCGACCGGGGTGCCCGCGCTGCGGCTGATGCTGGGGGTCGAGCTCCCGAACGGGCAGTCGCCGCCGTCGCCCTACGTGTCGGTGACCATGGCCACCATGGGCTCCAACGGGTTGCCGAACCCGGTCGGCTGCCTGGCGCCGGCGTCGCGCGCCGACATGTGCGACGCCGCCTTCACCTACTGGTTCGTCCAGGCCGCCCAGGACACGAAGATCACCAAGGCCGACCTGGACCGGGTCGCCGCGCGCATCGCCGCGTACGTCCGGTCGGCGGCCCGGTACTGAAGCGGCACCGGCGCGGCGGCGCCGGCGCTTCGGAGCGGATCGCCCGCGCGGAGGGCGGGGCGACGGGGCGGGGCCGAGGTAGGTGGTTCGTCTAGGTAGCCTAACGAGCGATGAGTGAGACGACGATCGTTCACCTGCTGCGGCACGGTGAGGTGCACAATCCCGAAGGCGTCCTGTACGGCCGCCTGCCCGGCTACCGGCTCAGCGAGGACGGCGTCCTCATGGCCAAGGCCGCCGCCAAGTGGTTCGCCGACCGGGACGTCACCGCGCTGTTCTCCTCGCCGATGCAGCGGGCGCTGGAGACCGCCGCGCCGCTGGCCGACTCGTTCGACCTGCCCGTGACGGTGGACGATCGGCTGATCGAGGCGGAGAACCACTTCGAGGGGCTGACCTTCGGGGTGGGGCCGGGCTCGCTGCGCCGCCCCGAGCACTGGCGCCACCTGGTGAACCCGTTCCGCCCGTCGTGGGGCGAACCGTACAAGGAGCTCGCCGCGCGGATGCGCGCGGCCGTGATCCGGGCGCGGGAGGCGGCGCGCGGCCACGAGGCGGTGTGCGTCAGCCACCAGCTGCCGATCTGGATCCTGCGGCTGCACGCCGAGCACCGCCGCCTCTGGCACCACCCGAACCGGCGCGAGTGCGCGCTGGCCAGCGTGACCAGCCTCACGTTCGAGGGCAGCAGGCTCGTGGACGTCGGCTACCACGAGCCCGCCGAGGGGATCGCGAAGGGCCCCAGTGTCGCGGGTGCCTGACCGCACCGCTAAGTTGTGTACTACGTCCTGTAGTAGTAGGAGGGTCCGTTGAGCCCCCGAATCTCCCATGCGCGCGCGGCGGCCGGCGCCGTCGCGCTCTGCGGGCTGCTGGCCGGCTGCGCGGGAACCGGTTCGGCCAAGAGCGGCCCTGACGGGAACGACAACCGGTTCATCGCGGGCGACGGCAACGTCACCCAGTACCAGCCCGGCCAGCGCAAGAGCCTCCAAGAGGTCACCGGGCAGACGCTCGATGGTCAGTCGTTCCGGCTCGACTCCCTCAAGGGCAAGGTCGCGGTCGTCAACTTCTGGGCGTCGTGGTGCGCGCCCTGCCGCGGCGAGGCGCCGTCGCTGCAGCAGATCTACACCGAGAACAAGGCGAAGGGCGTGGAGTTCCTCGGCGTCAACTTCAAGGACGCCAAGGACAACGCCAAGGCGTTCGAGCGCAAGTTCAAGGTCGGCTACCCCAGCGTGTTCGACGGGGACGGCCAGGTCACGCTCGCGTTCCGCGAGGTGCCGCCGAGTGCCGTCCCCAGCACCCTCGTCCTGGACCGGCAGGGGAGGATCGCGGCGCGCATCATCGGCGCCACCACCTACTCCAAGCTGAACCCGCTGGTCGCGAAGGTGCTCGCGGAAAAATGAGCGCGGCGCGGTGAACGTTGACGAGACGGTGACGAGCGGGTCGCTGGTGGCGGCGGCGCCGTTGGCGGCGCTCGCCGGGCTCGTCTCGTTCCTGTCGCCGTGCGTGCTGCCGCTCGTCCCCGGCTACCTGTCGTACGTGACGGGCATGACCGGCGCGGACCTCGCCGAGCAGCGGCGCGGCCGGCTGCTGTCGGGCGTGCTGCTGTTCGTCGCGGGCTTCAGCGTGGTGTTCGTCAGCTACGGTGTGGCGTTCGGCGGCCTCGGCCGCTGGCTGCTGGAGTACCAGGACCAGATCACCCGCGTGCTCGGCATCGTCACGATCGTCTTCGGGCTGGCGTTCATGGGCCTGATCCCGGGGCTGCAGCGGACGATGAAGTCGGGCCGGCTCCCGTCGGCGGGCCTCGCCGGGGCGCCGCTGCTCGGCGCCCTGTTCGCGCTCGGCTGGACGCCGTGCATCGGGCCGACGCTCGGCGCCGTGCAGTCGCTGGCGATCAGCGAGGCGAGCGCCACCCGCGGCGCGCTGCTGTCGCTGGCGTACTGCGCCGGGCTGGGCGTGCCGTTCGTGGTGACGGCGATCGCCTACCGCCGCGCGCTCGGCGCGTTCGGCGCGGTGAAGCGGCACTACCCCCTCGTCATGCGGATCGGCGGGGGGATGCTCGTCCTCATCGGGGTGCTGCTGGTGAGCGGCCTGTGGGGGGAACTGAACATCGAACTGAAGTCGTGGATCAGCGGCTTCGAGCCGGTTCTGTGAGGCCGACGGATCGGCAGAGGCATTGATATGAGCGACATCAAGGACATCGAGACCGGCACGGAGGCGCCCGCCGCGCGGCAGGCGCCCGAGGAGGTGCCGCGGCCCAGGGGCATCGGCCCGCTGGGCTGGCTGCGCTGGGGCTGGCGGCAGCTCACCACGATGCGCACGGCGCTGATCCTGCTGTTCCTGGTGGCGCTGGGCGCGGTGCCGGGGTCGGCGCTGCCGCAGCGCGGGCAGGCGCCGGAGAAGGTCGCGGCGTACCTGTCCGACCACAAGACGCTCGGCCCGTTCTTCGACAAGCTCTCGCTGTTCGACGTGTTCGCCGCGCCCTGGTTCGCGGCGATCTACATCCTGCTGTTCGTGTCGCTGGCGGGCTGCGTCGTCCCGCGCGCCGTCAAGCACTACCAGTCGATGCGCGCCCGCCCGCCCGCGGCGCCGCGCAACCTCGAACGGCTGCCGCAGTCGGTGTCGTACGAGACGGACGACGCGCCCGAGGACGTCCTCGCCGAGGCGCGCAAGGTGCTGCGCGGCCGCCGGTTCCGGGTCGACGTGTCGGGCGGCGCGGCCGCCGCGGAGAAGGGCTACCTGGGGGAGACCGGCAACCTGGTCTTCCACTTGGCGCTGCTCGGGCTGCTGTTCGCGCTCGGCGCGGGCAACATGTTCGGCTACCGGGGCAGCGTGCTGATCACCGAGGGCAAGACGTTCGCGAACTCGCTCGGCCAGTACGACGAGTTCACCCCCGGCCGGCTGTTCAAGGACGGCGACCTCTCCCCGTTCACCGTCAGCCTGGACGACTTCAGGGCCAAGTACGAGGTGTCGGGCGACAAGCGCGGGCAGGCCACGGCGTTCGACGCCTGGATCCACTACCGGGACAAGCCGTCCGGCAAGGACAAGAAGTACGACCTGCGGCTCAACCATCCGCTGAAGGTCGGCGGCACGAAGGTGTACCTGCTCGGCCACGGCTACGCGCCGAAGTTCACCGTGAAGGACGCCAAGGGGAACGTCGCCTTCCAGGACGCCGTCCCGTTCCTGGCGATGGAGCCGCGCAACCTGACGTCCGAGGGCGTCATCAAGGTCCCGGACGCCGAGCCCGAGCAGCTCGCGTTCTACGCGATCCTGTGGCCGACCGCGGTCGCCAGCGAGGACGGCAAGCAGATCGTGTCGGCGTTCCCCGGCGCGCTGCGGCCCGTCATCACCCTGTCGTCGTTCAAGGGCGACCTCGGCCTGGACTCCGGCACCCCGCAGTCGGTGTACAAGCTGGAGGGCATCGGCAAGACGCTCCAGCCGATCAAGGGCGGGGAGAAGCTGCTGGAGCCGGGCGAGACCTTCAAGCTCCCCGGCAACGCGGGCTCGATCACCTTCGACGGCATGGCGGAGTACGCGACGCTGTCGGTCAACCACGACCCCGGGCGCATCCCCGCGCTGATCGCGGCGGTGCTCGCCGTGCTGGGCGTGGCGACCTCGTTCCTCGTCCGGCGGCGCAGGGTGTGGGTCCGTGCGAGCGCCGGAGAGGGCGGGCGTACGGTGGTGGAGGTCGGCGGCCTCACGCTCGGCAACCCGACCTCGGAGTTCGACGACATCGTGACCGCGCTGCGCGGCCCCGGCGCCGAACCGGACACCGACCCGGGCACCGAACCGGAAGCCGAGAAGGCCGGGTCAGCCCGGGACGAGGGCGTCCAGGACGAGGCCGTGCAGGACGAGGCCGTGCAGGACGAGGGCGTCCAGGACAGGGCCGATGAGGACGAGCCCGTCAAGGACGAGCCCGTCAAGGACGAGGCCGAGCCAGAACAGAACGGGTCCGAAGCGGAACCCGGCGCCGATCGGGGTTCCGGGTCGGCAACCGAACCGAAGGAGTGACGAGGTGAGCAACGCCGACCTCGCGAACCTGAGCGACAAGCTCATGCTGACCACCGTGGTGATGTACATCGTCGCGCTGGTCGCCTACGCGGCCGATCTCGGCTTCGGCCGCCGCTCCGCGGCGGTGGCCGAGGAGCGGGCCGAGGCGAAGGTGCTCGTCGGCGCCGCGGGCGCCGAGACCGTCGAGGACGCCGAGCCGGCCGGCGCGGCGGCCGCCGCGGACGGGGACGCGGAGCCGGAGCGCCAGCGGGTCGAATGGGCGCGGCTGGCGGTCCTGCTGAACGTGCTCGGCTGGGTGGCGCACCTCGGCATCCTGGTGACCCGCGGGCTGGCGGTGCACCGCTGGCCGTGGGGCAACATGTACGAGTTCATGACGGCCCTGTCGTTCGCCGCCGTGACCGCGTTCATGATCGTGGCGCTGCGCTACAAGGCGCGGTTCCTCGGCGCGTTCGTGATGGCCGCCGTGGTGATCGCGCTCGGCGTCGACAACATCTGGCTGTACGACTCGGCCGGCCCGGTCAGCCCGGCGCTGAACTCGTACTGGATCGCGATCCACGTCACCGCCGCGATCATCGCGACGGGCTCGTTCACGGTGGCGGGCGCCGCGACCATCCTGTACCTGCTGAAGTCCCGCGCGGAGGCGAGCGAGGCCGGGGTGGGCGGCGGGATGCTGTCGCGCATCCCGTCCGCCGAGGACCTCGACCGGCTGTCGATGCGGGTGACGACGTTCGCCTTCCCGATCTGGACGGCCGCCATCATCATGGGCGCCATCTGGGCCGATGAGGCGTGGGGCCGGTACTGGGGCTGGGACCCCAAGGAGGTCTGGTCGTTCGTCACCTGGATCGTCTACGCCGCCTACCTGCACGCGCGCGCGACGGCCGGGTGGAAGGGCCGCAAGGCGGCGATCCTGTCGCTGATCGGCTTCGGCTGCCTGCTGTTCAACTTCTTCGGCGTCAACTACATGTTCTCGGGCATGCACTCCTACGCCTGACCGCGCTCACCGAGCACGTCACGAGCAGGTCATCGAGGACCGCGGCCCCCGTTCCGGCGGGTGCCGCGGTCCTCGCACATCCGCGCCCGCCCGTTCCGTGGTGACTCGCGGGGATGACGCCGTGTCGGGTTGCGGCTTACCCTGCCTCGGGGGCCCTCTCGCTCGGCGACTCCGCGGGCCCCGCTGACAGAGGAGCCCGATGCGCTTCAAAGGCATCCACCGAAAGCCCCGGGAGCTCAGGAATCGGGAGGCGCCCCGGGGCTCCGCGGCCCGCGGGGACGGCGCGGTCCGCGCGGACGACAC
>NZ_JBEYYT010000507.1:0-6067 GCF_040645715.1 Spirillospora sp. NPDC046719
CGCTGCCCCCCGACCCCACGGCCCTGCCGATCAACTACCTGTACACGGCGAGGGTCTGAGCGGCCTCGGCGGGCCGGACCGCGGCGCCCTGGGGCGCCCCGCGTCCCGGCCCGCGGGGTCACTTCAGCGTGTGCTCCGACTGGTTCCAGAAGTCGCTGAGGGCGGCGGCGGTCGTCTCCGGCGCCTCCCAGGCGGGGGAGTGCGCGGCGCTCGGGATCACGACCCGGGCCGCGTTGAGCCGCTCCGCCATCTCCGCCTGGGCGCGCGGGTCCCAGACGTCGTCGTCCTCGCCGTACAGGACGAGCGTCCGCAGGCCCGTGTCGCCGCAGTGCTTGGCGAGCTCGTCGACCCGGTCGGGCGCGGTGAGGATCTCGCGGGACATGCCGACCAGCCCCGCCTCGGAGTTGCCGAGCGTCCGGTCCTTCAGGAACGCCAGGATGTCCGCCTGGACGCCACTCGCGACGTAGTCCGGCTCCATGCCGACGCTCCAGATCGCGGCCATGCCCAGCTCGGGGATCGCGTCCCGCAGCGCCCGCGCCTTGTCGGCGGACGGCCCCGTCACGGCGGACGGCCCGGAGCTCATCAGCGTCAGCGACGCCGGCCGCGCCGGCCCCGCCAGGACCGCCTCCCGCGCCACCAGCCCCCCGAACGAGTGCCCCACCAGGTGCACCGGGTCGGGGCCGAGCGCCTCCAGCAGCGCCACGAGGTCGGCGCCGAGGGCCGCGCGGCCGTAGGCGTCCGGGTCGTCCGGGCCCGGTGTCTCGTGCTGCCCGCGCATGTCGATCGCCACGACGCGGCGGCCCGAGGCGGCGAGCGTCGGCAGCATCGCGAGGAAGTCCTCCTTGCTGCCGGTGAGACCCGGCACGAGGAGGGCGGGACACCGCTCGGGCACCCGCGACCCCGGCATCGCCTCCAGCGCGGCGAACGGGCCGCGCGACGTCTCGACGGTCGTCCGGCTCACGCCGGGGGGCAGGGTCAGGAACCGGGGCGTACTCACGGAGTGCCACCATACTAAACGGGCATCCGCCGGCCACCGCCGCGAAACCCCGCGGTGGTAGCTTCTCAGCGTGCGAGCGAAGCCGGCGATCTCGGCGCATCGACGGGACGAGGCGGGCCTGAACGGCCTGCGCGACGCGGTCGGATCCGGGGCCGAGTACGTCGAGATCGACGTCCGGCGCACCGGCGACGGGCGGCTGGTCGTGCACCACGACCGCGAGGTCGGCGGGCTGCCGCTGGCACGGCTGTCCTACCGCCGGGCGAAGGAACTGTCACCCCGCCCGCTGCCGCTGGTGGACGAGGCCATGGAACTCATCGCCGCGTCCGGCGCGCAGGGCCACCTGGACCTGAAGGAGCGCGGCTGCGAGCACGAGACCGTCGCGCTCGCGATCGAGGCGTTCGGGCCCGGCGGGTTCGTGGTGACGACCCGCGAGGTGGCCTCGCTCGTCGAGATCAAGAGGAGCTTCCCGCGGACCCGGACGGCCCTGTCGGTGGGCCGCAACCTCTGGGAGCCGGGCGTCGCCCGCGACCTCGCGCCGCTGCGCCAGATCCGCCGGGCCGGCGCCGACATGGTCGCGCTCAACCACCGGCTCGCCCGGGTCGGGGTGCTGCGGCAGTGCGGCCGCGCCGGCATCCCCGCGATGATCTGGACGGTCAACGCCGAGCCGCTGATGCGCCGCTTCCTCGGCGACCCCCGCGTCGCCGTCCTGGTCACCGACCACCCCACCACCGCCCTCGGCATGCGGGACGGTATTTAACTGCATTGCCCTTGGCGGTCGGGCCCTGGGGGCCCTCCCTTCGGCGGGCAATGCGTGCGATCGCAGCATCGCTCCGACTCGCCCTGGGGGCTCGCTGCGCGATCGGATTCTCGCTCCGCTCGAATCCGGCTTCGCACGCGATCGCGACGCTTGAGGCTCTTGACCGTTACGGACCTCGGGCCGGTATGCCGGAACGGGTCCGCTGCGCACGCGGCGGGCCTGCTCGCGGATGCCGCGGGCGGACACCGGAAACCGCGAGAGCACGGGCGGGCCGTGTCTCGCGGTCGGTGCGGGCGTCAGGCCGTCTGGGTGGCCTCGGTCGTGTCGGCCGCGGGCTTGCCGGCGCGGGTGCGGCGCCGGGTGCGGCTCCGCTTGCGCTCGGTGGCGACGGCGTCGACGACGTTGTCGGACGCCCCGTCCGAGGCCGCGGTCGCGCCGCCCTCGCTCGCCTTGCCCTCGGTCGCCTTGCCCTCGATCGGCTGCCCGCCGCGGGTGCGGGTCCTCGCGCGCTTGCGGCGGCGGGGGCGCGGACGCTCCCGCTCCTCGCGGCGCACGGTGCTGCGCACCTTGCCGGTCTCGCCGATGTCCTCCAGCTCCTCGGCGTCCAGCCCGGCCCGCTCGTGGCGGTGCTCCTTCGGCAGGGTGCCCTTCGTGCCCTCGGGGATGCCGAGCGCCTCGAAGAAGTGCGGAGAGGTGGAGTAGGTCTCCTCCGGCGCCGCGAACGGCAGGTCGAGCGTGCTGTTGATCAGCTTCCACCGGGTCAGGTCGGCCCAGTCGATCAGCGTGACCGCGACGCCCTCCTTGCCCGCGCGGCCGGTGCGGCCGATGCGGTGCACGTAGGTGTCGGCGCTGTCGGGGCACTCGTAGTTGACGACGTGCGTGACGTCGTCGACGTCGAGCCCGCGGGCCGCCACGTCGGTGGCGACCAGCACGCCGATCTTGCCGTTGCGGAACGCGCGCAGTGCCCGCTCCCGCTGGCTCTGCCCGAGGTCGCCGTGGACGGCGGCGGCGTCGAAGCCGCGCTGCGCCAGGTCGGCGGCGACCCGGTCGCAGGCCCGCTTGGTCTGGCAGAAGATCATCGTCAGCCCGCGGCCCTCGGCCTGCAGCAGCCGCGCCAGCATCTCCGGCTTGTCCATCTGGTGGGCCTGGAAGACGTGCTGGACGACCTGCGGCGTCGCGTCGGACTCGCTGTGCGACTCGGCCCGCACGTTGGTCGGGCGGGTCAGGTAGCGGCGCGACAGCGCGACGATCTCGCCCGGCATGGTCGCCGAGAACATCATCGTCTGCCGCTGCGCGGGGATCCGGTCGATGATCCGCTCGATGTCGGGCAGGAACCCGAGGTCGAGCATGCGGTCGGCCTCGTCCAGCACCAGCACGCCGACCTGTGAGAGGTCCAGGTGCTTCTGCTTGACCAGGTCGAGCAGCCGGCCCGGGGTGCCGACGACCACGTCGACGCCCTCGCGGAGCGCGTCGATCTGCGGCTCGTAGGCGCGGCCGCCGTACACCGACAGCACGCGGGTGCCGAGCTTGCCGCCGGCGACCAGCAGGTCATCGGTGACCTGCAGGGCCAGCTCGCGGGTGGGCGCGACGACGAGCGCCTGCGGCTTCTTGCCGCCGTGCTCGATGCGCTGGAGCAGCGCCGCGCCGAACGCCAGCGTCTTGCCGGTGCCGGTGCGCGCCTGCCCGATGATGTCGTGGCCGCCCAGCGCGATCGGCAGGGCGAGCTCCTGGATGGGGAACGCTTCCACGATGCCCTCGGCCTGCAGGGCATCTGCTATCTCGGGGACGACCCCGAGTTCACGAAAGGTAGTCAGGGCTTTCAGCCTCCAATGTGCGGGGTCCTCGCTCCCCGGTGCGGCGCGGCTCGTCGCCCGCGTCGGCAGGATGCCGGCGGGCGGGCCCGTCAGGGGCGCTGTCGATCGAGGTCACAGTCGCCGCCGGCTGGGCTTCGCCGTCCTGGCGCGCCCGCCGGTCGCTTCCTGTGGCCGCGCGCTCGCGCGGGAGGGACCAGCCGTTGATCAAAATGTCTCGGCGACCGCAGTCAGGGGTTGAAAGCAGTCACTCATTGTGGCTGCGTGCGGTCACACTCCGCCACGCAGTGTACCGACCGTCAGTTGCATACACCAATAGCCGATCACCAGACCCAACGTTTCCGTGTTTTCGTCTATTCCATCCCCGCTCGCCAGCGCCGATCCGTGGCGTGGAACGGGCCCGGACGGACCGGCGCGACGGCCCCTCCCGGCGGCCACATCCGGACACTGCGGGGCGCGGACGAGCATCGGTTGCCCGGGGGCGCGCCGTGCCCCAGATTGATGGGCATGATCGAACCGTCCGGGGCCGACACGTCGGGGGCGTCCCCATCGCCCGCCGCGCCGTCCGGGGACGCGCCGCCGTCCGCCTCGTCCGCCGAGCCGCCGTCCGCCGAGCCGCCGTCCGGGGACGCGCCGTCCGGCGAGCCGCCGTCCGGTGCTGCGCCGCCGTGGCGCGTCGAGGGCTTCACCGAGGTGCGGGAGCTGGGCTCGGGCGCGCAGGGCCGGGTGGTGCTGGCGCGGCACTCCGCCGCCGGCGCGCCGGTCGCGATCAAGTACCTGGTCCGCCGGGACGGCGACGACGCGGCCATCGACCGGCTGCGCGCCGAGGCGGTGATGCTCGGCCGCGTCGACGATCCGCACGTCGTCCGGCTCTACCGGTTCGTCAGCGCCGCGCGCGGGGCCGCGCTCGTGATGGAGGCGGTGGACGGGGTCTCGCTCAAGCGGATCCTGGCCGAGCACGGCGCACTGGAGCCGGAGGCGGCGCTCACCGTGCTGAAGGGGTCCCTGCGCGGCCTCGCCGCCGCCCACGCGGCCGGCGTGGTGCACCGCGACTACAAGCCCGCCAACGTCGTCGTCCGCGCGGACGGGCTGAGCAAGCTGATCGACTTCGGGATCGCCACGGCGACCGGGGACGGCTCCGGGGCCGGAACGCCCGCCTACATGGCGCCCGAGCAGTGGGAGCGGCGGCCCGCCTCGCCGGCCACCGACGTGTACGCGGCGACCTGCGTGTTCTTCGAGTGCGTCACCGGCGGCCGGCCCTTCTCCGGGGATCTGGCGGCGCTCCGGGCCGGGCACCTGCACGGCGCGGTCCCGGCCGAGCGCCTCCCGGAGGGGCTGCGGGACCTGGTCGTCCGCGGGATGGCCAAGGCCCCGCAGGACCGCCCGCCCAGCGCCGCCGCGTTCGCCGCCGAGCTGGAGACGGCCGCCACCGCGGCGTACGGGCCGGGCTGGGAGGGGCGGGGCGTCCGCGCTCTGGCGGGCGCGGCCGTAGCCTTCGCGGCCGTGTTCCCCCTGGCTGCGGCCGGACTGGTCCCGGCGGCCGCGGGAGGCGCGGCGGCAGGCGGTGCCGCGGGCGGTGCGGCGGGCGGCGCGGCGGCGGGCGGGGCCGCGGCGGGCGGGGGCGCCGGGGTCGGCGCGGCGGCCGGCGGCGGTTTGTTCGCGGCGACCGGGGCCAAGGTCGCCGCCGCAGTGGCGGCCGCCGCCGCGCTCGCGGCGGGCGGCGCCGGCGCCTACACGGCCGCCTCCTCCGGGGGCGGCGGCACGCAGGCGCGGACGGACCTGCGGGTGCGGCCCGTGTCGGTCGTCCGGACGACCGGCCATCCCGCGACGCGCGTCACGGCGAGCTACCCGCAGCTGAGCGGGCTGCCCGCCGCGGTGCTGGCGAAGGCCAACGCGGCGGTCCGCGAGCCCGCCGAGAGCTGGGCGCGGAGGGCCGGCCAGGAACTGGCCGCCTTCACCGGCACCGGCGACCCGCCGACCCCCTACACGGGCAAGGTGACCTACGAGGTGGGGCTGAACGGGCCGAAGCTGTTCTCCGTCCGCTACTTCTACAGCGGGACGGTCCTGACCAGGAACACGGCCCTGGCGCAGATGGTCACGGTCGACCTCACGACCGGGCGCGCGGTGCCGCCCCGCGACTTCTTCCGGGCGGACGCGCTCACGATGGCGAGCACCCGCGCCTTCACCCGCCTGCTGATCGAGTACGGGCCCGGCGGCGGTTCCCTGTGCGAGAACGAGCCGGCGGGTCCGGACACCGGTGCCGTCACGCCCGCGATGATCAGGGACGGCAACGTCCAGGTGCTGCCGACGCGCAAGGGGATCGACTTCTACCCGCCGGAGCCCGCGCTGGGCTACAGCATGGCCTGCGGAAGGGCCTGGCGGGCGTTCAGCGTGCCGTACCGGCGGCTCGGCCCGTTCATCCGCCCGGACGTCTTCCGCGCGGCGGGCGTCGCCGTACCGTCGCCCTGACGGCCGGTCCGGGGCCGGGCCTCTGGCCAGGGG
>NZ_JBEYYT010000508.1:0-6026 GCF_040645715.1 Spirillospora sp. NPDC046719
GGCGGGCATGCCCGCTGCGCTCGCTGCACTCGCTCCGCGTGCCTGCCCGTGGCCGGTGGCCTAGGTCCGGCCTTCCACCAACGTGTTCGACCGGGTCGGAAGGACGGGGCCGGGATTTTCGCGACACATCGCGTTTGGGTTGTCGCGTTTGCGATGATGGTCCCGTGAACCTTCCCGAGCAGCCCTCCGAGCCCGATGCCCCCGCGCGCATGCGCGCCTCGGACGCCGACCGCGACCAGGTCGCCGACCGTCTGCGCGAGGCCCTCGCGGAGGGCCGCATCACGCCGGAGGAGCACGCCGAGCGCATCGACGCCGTCTACCGGGCCAAGACCTACGCCGACCTCGAACCGGTCCTCGCCGACCTGCCGTCCGAGCAGGCACCGCGGCCCAAGGTGCGCCTCCAGAAGGACGAGGCGCCGCTGCCGCCGCCCGTCCCGCAGTCGCCGAACCTCGTGGCGATCTTCAGCGGGGTGACCCGCCGAGGGCGCTGGCTCGTCGAGCCGACCACCAACGTCTCGTGCGTGTTCGGCGGCGTCGACCTGGACTTCCGCCAGGCCGTCCTGAGCCAGGGCGAGGTCACCGTCAACGTCAGCTGCCTGTTCGGCGGCATCGACATCACGGTGCCGCCCGGCGTGCGGGTGACCAACTCCGCCGCGATGGTGTTCGGCGGCGCCGACCTGCCCGACGACGTCACCGACCCGGACGCGCCGCTGATCCGGCTCACCGGCATGGTGATCTTCGGCGGGATCAACGTGCACCGCCGCGAGGCCGGCGAGCGGCCCTCCCGGCGCGACCGGCACCTGGAGCGCCACCGGCGGCACCTGGAGCGGATGGAGGAGCACCACGAGCGGATGCTGGAGCGGCACTCGGACATGCACCGGCGCCGCGACGAGCGCCGCGAGCGCCTCCGCGAGCTCCGCGCCGAACGCCGCCGCCACCGCTGACCGGCCCGCCCCCGGACGACGGGAGCGGGCCGCCCCGGACGGCGGTCACACCGCCGGGCGGCCCGTCTCGCGGCAAGTGCGGAAGGGGTGCCGGGACGTTCAGTCCCGCGCGTGCTCCCGGTCGGGCTGGCAGACGAGGCACGGCGTGCAGCCGCGGGCCTTGGCCTCGGCGCGCGACAGCGCCTCCAGGTCGTCGGCCTCGTCGCCGATGTCCTCGATCAGCGCGCAGTCGGTGCGGTGGTAGCGCTTCGTGCCGCTGAGGATGCGGACCTGCGGGCCGTCGTCGTCGGCGTCCGCCGCCTCGGCGGGTTCGGCGGGCTCGTCGTGGCCGTCGTGGTCCTCGTCGGCGGGCCGCTCGTCCGCGGCGGGCTCGGCGGGCGCGGGCACGGCCGCCTCGTCGGCGTCGCGGGGACGCGGGGCGGCCGCCTCGCCGAGGTTCAGCGGGTCGGCGCCGAGGTCGGTGGTCACGTCGGTCGGCCCGGATCCGGCGGGCCGCTCCTCCGCGTGCGGGGCCTCCCGCTCCGGCTCCGGCTCCCGCACCGGCGGCTCGGGCGCCTCGGGCGTCTCGGCCGCCTGCGGCTCGTCGGCGGGCTCCTCGGCCCGCTCGGGCTCCCGCGGCGCCAGACCGGCGACGGGGATGTCCGTCAGCGTCGGCCCGGCTGGGCTGCGGAACGAGGCCGGGGCGCTCTCCGGCTCCGGGTCGGGGTCGGCGGGCGAGGACGGCCAGGCGGACGGCACGCGGCCGGACGGCGCCTCCTCGCGGCGACCGGCCGACGGGCGGTCGTGCTCCGGCTCGCCCGGCTCCGGGACGCGGGGGATCTCCGCGGTCGGGGCGAAGGGCGGGGGCGCGGAGTGGGGCGCGGGGTGCGGCGCGGAGGGAGCGGCGTGCGCGGGCTTCGCCAGCCCGGCCAGGCCGCCCTCCGGACCGGCCGCGGAGCGCTCCACGCCGGGCTTGGTGAGGTCGGGGCCGTCCGCGACCGTCCTGCCCGGGCCGGGTGACCCGGGTCCCGACGCCGCGGCGCGCGCCGCCAGTGCGGTGTCGGGCATGCAGGCGGTGCAGGGGCTGAACCCCTCCTCCTTGGCCTCGGCGTAGGTGAGCTCCTCGGTGTCGCGCCCGGCGAGCTGCCGGCACGTGTCGAGGTGGTAGCGCTTGCGTCCGCGCACGACGAACACCAGGGCGTCGTCGGGCACGTCGACGGGCTGGACGGGGATCTCGACCTCGTCGTCGGGCTCGGCCGGGGCGTCCAGGGCCGGACGGGTCGCCGCGGGGGCGCCGGACGCGCTCTTGGCCGCGGGCACCGGCGGAGCCGGCCGCGGGCGCTTGGCCTTCCCGCCCTTCCTGGCCGGCGTGGCGGGGGCCCCGGTGCCGAAGAGCTCCTTGCGGCGCAGGAACACCCCGATGGCCAGGCACAGCGCGGAGACGATGCTGACGGCGATCGAAATGTAGATCACCACCAGCGCGTCCAGGCCGAAGACCTGTGCGCTGTCTCCGTTGCCGGCGACGATCCCCGCAACCAGCAGGGCGATCGCCGCCACCACGAGAACGCCACTCAGGATGATCACAGGGTCTCTCCCCCTCGTTCGGACCGCTCGGCTCCGGGCCGCCCTTCAGGCCCAGGTGTCACGCCGACGCCGCCGGGACGGCGGCGATGCCATCCTCGGCGCGGCGATCGGAACGACACTATCGCCTGCGGTGCCCGCGTCAGCGCCTCTCGTGCGGCGGGTTGTCACCGCCGCCGGAGTGGAACGCGCCGGTCGCCGAGTGCTGCACCTGCTGGGTGTGCTCGGCGGGCGACGGGAAGGTCGGCCCGGCGGGGTTGGAGCCGGCTCCGCCGTTGCGGTTCTCGCTGTGCGGCAGCTGGCTCTGCGGGCCCGGCTGCGGCGCGGGCTGCGGGGCGGACGGCTGCGGCCCGGTCGGCTGCGCCACCGAGGGCGCCGCGCCCGGGACGGCGGCGAACGCGCCGGTCTCGGTGCTGCCGGCCTCCAGGTCGCGCAGCTGGCCCTCCAGGTACACCTTCAGGCGGCTGCGGTACTCGCGCTCGAAGGCGCGCAGGTTGTCGACCTCGCGCTCGAGCTCCTCGCGCTGCTGCACGAGCGATCCCATGACCTGGCGGTGCCGCTCCTGGGCGTCGCGGTCGAGGGCCTCGGCGCGGGAGCGGGCCTCGCTGACGATCTGGTCGGCCTGCCGGCGGGCCTTGCCGAGGATCTCCTCGGCCTCGCGGCGGGCGCGGCCGAGCGTCTCGTCGGCCTCGCGGCGGGCGTCGGCGATCGCCTGGTCGGCGGTCTGCTGCGCCAGCGCCAGCACGCGCGCGGCGGTGTCCATGTTGTCCTCGCCCGTGGGCGCCGGCGCCATGCCGAGGCCGAGGGGGACGGGCTCCGGCTCGGGCTGCGGCTGCGGCTCGGGGCGGGGAGGCTCCGGGATCTTCTGAACGTCCGGCTTGGGCTCCACGATGGGGGCGGCCATGGCGGGGACCTTGCCACGGAGGCACTCGGCGAGCTTGGCCCGCAGCTCCTCGTTCTCCTGGATGAGGCGGTCGAGCTCGGCCTCGACCTCGTCGAGGAAGGCGTCCACCTCCTCCTCGTCGTACCCCGGCCTCAGCCTGGTGGTACTGAACTGCTTGTTCCGCACATCGGCGGGTGTCAGCGGCATGTTCGTCTCCTTGGCGCGCTTGGAGTCTGTCCCAAAGGACGGTATCCGATCAGAGCCTCTGCACGAAGATGATCAAGACCCACACCACAAAGATGAGGAAGGTGAAACTGAGGTCCAGCGCCACGTTACCCAGCCGTATGGGAGGGATGAAACGCCTCAGCAGCTTCAGCGGCGGATCGGTGATGGTGTAGGTCGCCTCGGCGATCACGAGCACCACCCCTCTGGGACGCCACTGCCTGGCGAACGACTGCAGCACCTCCAGGATCAGCCTGCCGATCAGGAACAGCAGGAAGATGTACAGGAGGTACGTCAGCACCTGTCCAACGATGTTCACGGACACTCTCGCATGTGGCTGTCAGCTTTGGTTGAAGAACCCTCGTTCTGCCATCCGGGCCTTGTCCTCCGCGGTCACCTCCACGTTGGCGGGTGAGAGGAGGAACACCTTGTTGGTAACACGCTCGATGCTCCCGTGCAGGCCGAACACGAGACCCGCCGCGAAGTCGACGAGCCGTTTGGCGTCGCTGTCGACCATCTCGGTCAGATTCATGATCACCGGTGTGCCCTCACGGAAGTGCTCCCCGATGGTCCTCGCCTCGTTGTAGGTCCTAGGGTGCAGCGTAGTGATGCGCGCAAGGTCGGTGGTACCGGACTCGTAGAGCGCCACGGAGCGTCGCTCCGGGGGTGACACCGCGTGATGATCGCGTTCCCGGTCCGCGGTCTCCTCGGCTCGGGTAAGCTGACCGCCGGATTCGTCCTCGCGACGGCGCCCCTGACCGGGGTCGGTCTCGTCGTCGTACGGCTCGTAGTCGTAATCGTCGCCGTACTTGTCGTCGTAGCGGTCGTCCTCCACCAGGCCGAGGTAGACCGCCATCTTGCGCATCGCGCTGGCCATACGCCCCTCCGTGTCCTGTGGCCGCGGCACCCCGGCGCCTCCGGCACCGCTGGACCGATCCGTCTACGTGGGCCCGCGTTCCGGCAGGTACCACTCCCGGGACATTACCTGACGATTGCCCGTCGGCCGCCGAGCAACGCCGTACCGATGCGCAGGTGTGTCGCGCCGCACGCGATCGCCTGCTCCAGATCACCGCTCATGCCCGCAGAGACGATCCGGGCGTCCGGATGGTTCCGCCGCAATCGCGCCGCGACGGCGGCGAGCCGCTCGAAGGCGGGCAGCGGGTCGGCGCCGAGCGGCGCGACGGCCATCAGCCCGCCGAGCTCCAGGCCGCCGGCCTCGGCGATCGCGTCGGCGAGCGCCGGGACGTCGGCCGGGGCGGCACCGCCGCGGTGCTCGGCCTCGTCCAGCGAGACCTGGACGAGGCAGCGCAGCGTGCGGCCGGACCGGGCGGCGGCGTCCGACAGCGCGGTGACCAGCCGGGACCGGTCGACCGAGTGTACGACGTCGGCGTAGGAGGCGACCGCGCGGGCCTTGTTGGTCTGGAGCCGGCCGACGAAGTGCCAGGTGAGCGGCAGGTCGGCGCATTCGGCCGCCTTGGGCCGCGCCTCCTGGTCGCGGTTCTCGCCGACCTCGGTGAGACCGAGTCCGGCCAGCAGCCGCACGTCGGAGGCGGGGAAGGTCTTGGTCACCGCGATCAGGGTGAGCTCGGCGGGGTCGCGCCCGGCGGCGGCGCAGGCCGCGGCGATCCGGTCGCGGACCTCCGCGAGGCTCTCGGCGAGCTCCGCGCGCCGCTCGTCCGGGGCCGGAGCGCCGCTCGGCGCGCCGGAGGTCACGCGCCACCTCGCGAGGAGGGGCGGCCCTCGTCCTCGAGCCAGACGAATCCGGCGAACCGGCCGGTGCGGCCGTCGCGTCGGTAGGAGAAGAGGCCGGGGGTCTCGATGGTGCAGCGCGGGTCGACGCGGACGTCGCCCACCCCGCTCGCCGCGAGCTGCGCGGCGATCCCGGCGCGGATGTCGAGGCCCGGGGTGCCCTTCGCGGTCGTCGCGTGCGCGGCGGGCACCACGGCGGCGACCTCGTCGCGCATCTCCGCGGGCACCTCGTAGCAGCCGCCGCACGCGGCGGGGCCGATCGCGGCGCGGATGCGCGCGGGGTCGGCGCCGCGCTCGCACATCGCCTTGACCAGCGCGGGGACGACGCCGGCGGCGGTGCCGGGCCGGCCGGAGTGGGCCGCGCCGGCCACCCCGGCGGCGGGGTCGGCCAGCAGGACGGGGGCGCAGTCGGCGACGAGCACCGCGAGGACCAGGCCGGGGACGGTGGTGACGATCGCGTCGACCGGGCCGTGGTCGCCGGCGTCGGCGGGGGCGGTGACGAACGCGACGTCGGCGCCGTGCACCTGCCGCATCCAGACGGTGCGCGCGGGGTCGACGCCGAGCGCGGCGGCGGCGCGCCGCCGGTTGGCGGTGACGGCGGCCGGGTCGTCGCCGACCGCTCCCCCGAGGTTGAGGGAGTCGTCGGGGGCCGTGCTCACGCCGCCGGA
>NZ_JBEYYT010000509.1:0-6022 GCF_040645715.1 Spirillospora sp. NPDC046719
GCCGCCCAGGTCTGACCCCCGCCCCCCCCGGCGCCGATCCGCGCAGCGCCCGCGGATCGGCGCCGGAGGGCCGGGACTAGCGGTAGCCGGTGAGGTCGGCGGGCCGCCCGTCGGTGATGTAGCGCCAGCAGTCGGGACGGCTCCCGTCGGCGTCGGTGAAGCCGTAGACCTGCGCGAGGCCGCCGCTGGACAGCGACGCGCCGTTCCAGCGGGCCCGGTCCGGGTCGGCGGCGAGCGCGGCGACGGCCCGCCCGACGAAGGCGGGCGACTCGGAGATGGCGAAGCCGGGGTTCGCGGCGATGCCGTCCCGCCAGGTCTCCTCGGTGACGCCGAAGTGCTCCAGCATCGCCTCTGACCGCAGCCAGCCCGGCGTGAGCGCGACGGCGGTGGCGCCATGCGGCGCGATCTCCACGGACTGGGCGAGCGCCATCCGGATGACGGCGCTCTTCGCCAGGTCGTAGAAGAACCCGACGTCCTCGCGGTAGCGGGCGTTGTACTCGGCGGTCCCGTCGGTCATCTCGACGACGAGCCCGCCGGGCTCGCGGATCAGCAGCGGCAGCGCGCGGTGGCTGGTGATCGCGTGGGTGTCGATGGCGAGGCGGAGCAGCCGGAGCCCGTCCTCCAGCGACTGCTCCCAGAGCGGCTCACCGAACCGGAACAGGTGGTCGGAGCCCCAGACGTCGTTGACCAGGACGTCCAGCCGCCCGTGCTCCTCGTCGATGCGCCGGACGAGCGCGTCGACCTGCGCGGGGTCGAGATGGTCGACCTGGACGGCGATGCCCTCGCCGCCCGCCGCGGTCACCAGTTCGGCGGTCTCCTCGATGGTCTCGGGGCGGCCCATCTCGGACCGTTGCGACCGGGTGGTGCGCCCCGTGACGTACACGGTGGCTCCCGCGGCGCCCAGCTCGGCGGCGATGCCGCGGCCGGCGCCGCGGGTGCCGCCCGCGACCAGTGCGATCGTGTCTTTCAGTTCACGGCTCATGGGGACGATGCTGGCGCGGAAACCTGACAGCCCGCGTCAGTGTTCCGCCACGTCCCTGCCCGGGTTCGGCACGCTTAGGTGAAGATGCTCACGCCGCCGGGGCCGACGAGCAGCCCGACGACGATGAGGACGATGCCCCAGATCAGCTCGCGCCGGGCGAGGATCACGTAGATGCCGGAGATCACCAGGATCACGGCGATGAGCCACAGGATTGTCATCATGGCGAGCGGGATCCCCGGTATGAATCCGACAAAACCACCATCTCGATTCGGTCAACCCGAATCTTGGTTTCGGGCGGAGGGGGGATCGCTCCCCCCTCCGCCGGGATAACGGCGATCACGCGCGCCGCGCGACACGGCGCCGTGGCCGGAAACCGAGTCTTCCGCGCCCGCCCGGACCGGTCCAGGAACCACGGGACCATTTCCGGACGTCCGCGATGATGCTTCAGGACGAGGACCGGCTCCTGCGTCCGGCGGGTTGACATTTGGCCCCGAACGAGCCCGGCGGCCCCTGCGGGCCCGGCCGTCCCGGACGAGCAGGGGCGACGGGCGTCACCGGGCGCGGCAGAGGCGCAGCACGTTCGCCACGATCCGGTGCCCCGCGCCGCCCGCCGCGGTGAGGATCGACTCCGGGTGGAACTGCACCGCCCACCGCCGCCGGCCCGCGTCCTCGATCGCCATCACGACGTCCCCGGTCAGCGCCGTCACCTCGAAGCCCTTCACCCGGTCCGGGGTGGCGTGCAGCGAGTGGTAGCGGGCCGCGGTGAACTCGTCGGCGAGGCCCTCGAACAGCGCGCCCCCGACCACCTTCACCTGGCCGGGCTTGCCGTGCGACGGCTCGGGCAGCAGGGTCAGCTCCCCGCCCGCGTGCTCGACCATCGCCTGCAGGCCGAGGCACACCCCGAAGACCGGCAGGTCCCGCTTGTCGAGGGCGTCCAGCAGCCCCCGGGTCGCGAAGTCCTCCGGACGGCCCGGGCCGGGCGACAGCACCACCAGGTCCGGCGCGTGGTCGTCCAGCATCCGCACGGGGAACCCGTGCCGCAGCGTGACCACCTCGGCGCCCTGCTGCCGGAAGTAGTCGGCGAGCGTGTTGACGAACGAGTCCTCGTGGTCGACGAGCAGCACCTTCAGCCCCTCGCCGGGCAGGTCCGGCAGCGGCGCCGGCTCCTCGGCCGCCGCCGCGGCGGACGGCCGCCGCGACGCCTCCAGCGCACCGAGCAGCGCGCTGGCCTTCAGGTGCGTCTCGCGCTCCTCCTCGTCCGGGTCGGAGTCGTACAGCAGCGTCGCGCCGGCCCGCACCGTCGCGATCCCGTCGCGGATCTGCGCGGTGCGCAGCGTCAGCCCGGTGTTCATCGACCCGTCGAACCCGACGCAGCCGACCGCGCCGCCGTACCAGCGGCGCGGCGAGTCCTCGTGGTCCTCGATGAACTGCATCGCCCACGCCTTCGGCGCGCCCGTCACCGTCACCGCCCACATGTGGGTCAGGAACGCGTCGAGCGCGTCGAAGCCGGGGCGCAGCCGGCCCTCGATGTGGTCGACGGTGTGGATCAGCCGCGAGTACAGCTCGATCTGCCGGCGGCCGAGCACCCGCACGCTGCCCGGCACGCAGACCCGCGACTTGTCGTTGCGGTCGACGTCGGTGCACATCGTCAGCTCGGACTCGTCCTTGGCCGACGACAGGATCGCGCGGATCTGGTCGGCGTCCTCCAGCGCGTCGCCGCCGCGCCTGATCGTCCCGGCGATCGGGCAGGTCTCCACCCGGTCGCCGGTGACCCGGACGAACATCTCCGGCGACGCGCCGACCAGGTACTCCCCGTCGCCGAGGTTGAACATGAACTCGTACGGCGCGGGATTCGTCTCGCGGAGCCGCTCGAAGAAGACGGCGGGCGCGTCGCAGCGCCCGTACATGGCGTGGCCCGGCGTCACCTCGAACAGGTCGCCGCGCACGAACTTCTCCTTGGCGTCCCGCACCATCTGGGCGTACACGCCGGGCACGGGCTGCGGCGGCAGCTCACCGCGCGACGGGACGGGCGTCGGCTCGGTGGCGCGCGGGATCCCGGCCGTGCTCGCGCCGCCCACCTCGAACTCGTAGGACATGCGGTGCGAGGTCTCGCGCTTGCGGTCCACCACGACCATCTCGTCCGCGAGGTGGAGGACGAGGTCGCGCTGGTCGGCGGGCCGCTCCAGGCGCGTCCGCAACGGCTCGAACTGCAGCGACAGGTCGTACCCGAACGCCCCGTACAGGCCGAGGTGCGGGTCGTCGCAGCGGAACAGGTCGATCACCGCGCGCAGCGCCGTGAAGACGGTCGGCTGGCGGCTGCGGTCCTCCTCGGCGAAGAACTCCTCCGTCGGCGGGACGAAGACCCCGAACTCCGCCGGCCCGTCCGCGCGGACCTCGCCGACGGGGCGCAGCGCCGCCGCCACCGCCGGAAGGACCACGCGCCCCCGGCCGTTCAGCGCGCGGACGGACACGTTCCGGCCCCGCGCGACGATCTCCAGGCACGGGTCGACGTAGGCCATGTGCCAGCGGCTGTAGCGGCCGGGATACTCCATGCCCGAGCTGAGCACGCCGCCGCGCCGCTCCCCCACGGCGGCGACGAGGGCGTTCAGCACGTCGGACTTGCGCTCGGAGTCGACCGGGACGGCGGTACGGGTCACCCGTACGCCCCCGGCGGTGACGAACTCGCCGATCCCCGCCCGACCGATGTCGGCGTGCTGTGAGTCGGCGTGCTGTGAGACGGTCTCCACCGCGGTGGCCCCTCGTTTCGGGCCCTGCACCGGCGGACAACGGGAAACGACCGCCGATGAGGGCGGTCGCCTGGTCTAGGACATGCACGAACCGGCGCCGCCTCAGCGGCGCCACCACCACCGGCGGGACGCGGTTCGCATACGGCGAGGCTACCAGTGTCCGCCCGGGGGCGGCGACCCCGCGGACCGGACGCGCCCCGCGCCGCCGGGCGCCGCTCCCGTCCGGTGGGCTGAGCTGGGCGTCCACGTGTTGGAACGATCCAGTCAAGTCGTGCCGCGGTCGATATCGAGCCGTTATCGCAGGCGGATAGCCTTTCCCGGCTCCACCCCTGGCAGGGTCCGTCTCGCGATCCGGGCGGACCGCGTGCCGCACGCACGAGGAGGATCCCTTTGGCCTCGCAAGACCCGCCGGAGCCGGCCCGGCGCTCCGACCGCAGCCCGTGGAACTGGCTCCTGCTGGTTCCCGTCGTCGTCCCGCTGCTGACCTTCCTGTTCAACAGCGACGGACCGCGCCTCGCCGGCTTCCCGGCCTTCTACTGGATGCAGCTCGCCTTCATTCCGCTGGGCGTCGCCTGCACCGTGATCGTGTACCTCATGACGCGGAAGAGGGACTGAGCCATGGCGCACGGGCACACGACCGAGATGGTCGTCTTCGTGCTGCTGTTCCTGCTGGTCAGCGGGCTGGGCTTCGTCGCCGCCCGGTGGCGGAGGCCCGACAGCATGCACTCGCTCGACGAATGGGGCCTCGGCGGCCGCAGCTTCGGCAGCTGGATCACCTGGTTCCTGATCGGCGGCGACCTCTACACCGCCTACACGTTCGTCGCCGTCCCGGCCCTGGTGTTCGGGGCGGGCGCCGCGGGCTTCTACGCCGTCCCCTACACGATCGTCGTCTACCCGCTGGTGTTCCTCGTGCTGATCCGGCTCTGGTCGGTGTCGCACGTGCACGGGTTCGTCACGCCCGCGGACTTCGTCCGGGCCCGGTTCGGCTCCCCGACGCTGGCCCTGGTCATCGCGGTCACCGGCATCGTCGCCACGATGCCGTACATCGCGCTGCAGCTCGTCGGCATCCAGGCCGTGCTGAAGACGATGGGCGTGAACGGGCACTGGCCGCTGATCATCGCGTTCCTCGTGCTGGCGGCCTACACCTACCAGTCCGGGCTGCGCGCCCCGGCGCTGATCGCCTTCGTCAAGGACCTGCTGATCTACCTGGTGATCATCGTCGCGGTGCTCTACATCCCGTCCAAGCTGGGCGGCTGGGGGCACGTGTTCGACGCGGCGCAGGCCAAGTTCGCCAAGACCCCGGTGCCGAGCGACGGCATCCTGCTCAACGGCGGCAACCAGCTGAACTACGCCATGCTCGCGCTCGGCTCGGCGCTGGCGCTGTTCCTCTACCCGCACAGCGTCACCGGCGTGCTGGCCAGCAAGAACCGCAACGTGATCAAGCGGAACATGGCCGCGCTGCCGGCCTACAGCTTCGTGCTGGGGCTGATCGCGCTGCTCGGCTTCATGGCGATCGCCGCGGGCGTCAAGCCGGTCGTCACCGACGGCAACCCGGACACCAACACGGTCGTCCCGCTGCTCTTCGACCACATGTTCCCGGACTGGTTCGCGGGCGTCGCCTACGCCGCCGTCGGCATCGGCGCGCTCGTCCCGGCGGCGATCATGTCGATCGCGGCGGCGAACCTGTTCACCCGCAACATCTACAAGGAGTACCTGCACAAGGGCGCGACCGAGAAGCAGGAGGCGCTGGTCAGCAAGCTGGTGTCGCTGGTCGTCAAGGTCGGCGCCGTGCTGTGCATCCTGGTGCTGGACCCGCAGTTCTCGATCGACCTGCAGCTGATCGGCGGCGTCATCATCCTGCAGACGCTGCCGTCGGTGGCGCTGGGCCTGGTCACCCGCTGGTTCCACCGCGCCGCGCTGATCGCCGGCTGGGCCGCGGGCATGATCGCCGGGCTGTGGATGCTGTACGACATCCCGAACCCCGCCAAGCACAAGGAGCACTTCGGCGGCTCGGCGTTCAAGCTGAGCGACCTCGGCCTCGACACCGAGAAGACCGTCTACGTGGGCATGCTCGCGCTGGCCGTGAACCTGGTCGTGGCCGTGGCGGCGACCCTGGTCTTCCGGGCGGCCAGGCTCAAGGACGGCGAGGACGCCACCCGCGAGGCCGACTACCTGGCCGACGAGGGCGACCCGAAGGTGAAGGACCTGGAGCTCAGCAGCAGCACCTGATCCGGTCCGCACCGGCACCGTCCCGGCCCGCGGGGGGGCCCGCCCCGCCGGCGGCGGGGGGGCG
>NZ_JBEYYT010000510.1:0-5976 GCF_040645715.1 Spirillospora sp. NPDC046719
TTCTTTATATTATCTTGTTTTGTTTTGTTTTTTTCTTGGTGTCAGGTGGAGTAGCCGTGGGGGGCGGGGGGGCGCGCCCGCCCCGCGCCCGGCCCCCCCCCGCCCCCCCCCCCCACGGAACGGGGGTCATTCGGGCAGCAGCGGCCCCAGCGGCCCGAGGTCGAGGTTCAGGTCGCCGTCCTCCAGGTCGAAGTGGTCCTTGAGCCGGGTCATCGCCTCGTCCAGGCGCATCAGCGCCAGCCCGAGCCGCTCGATCTGCTCGTCGGTGAGGTCGCCGCCCTCCGCGCGGCGCAGCGCCTGCCGCTCCATCAGCTGCCGGATCAGCTCCACCAGCGTCAGCACCAGCTTCACCAGGTCCCGCTCGACGGTCTCGGGGTCGGTGCGCAGCCGCTGCATCGTGCGCGACGACCGCTCCCGCAGGGCCTCGGCGTGCGCGGACGCGCGGGTCGCGCGGACCGGGGCGTCCGCGGCGGCGCCGCCGGTGCGGCCGGCGAGGATGTCGTCGGTGAGCGGGTCGCCCGCCGCGGGGTCGCGCACCGACACCTCGCCCGACACCGGCGCGCGCTCCCCGGCGCGGGACCGTCCGGTCCCGGGGCCGGTGCGGGGGTCGCGGGGCGTGGGGTTCACCGTTCCTCCTCGCGCAGCAGCTCGTCGCCGCGCAGCAGCTCGTCGCGGACCGAGGTGACCAGCGCGCGCAGCGACACCCGCACCAGGTCGACCTCCGCGATAGAGATGACCAGGTCACCGGCGATCATCACGCCGCCGGCCAGCAGCCGGTCCAGCAGGTCGACCAGCGCGATCCGCTCCATCGGGACGTCGCGGCCGGTGTCCAGGACGGCCGTCACCGCACCGCCCCCTCGACCGCCCGCGCGGGCCCGGCCCCTTCGGTCCCGGGTGCGGGGTCGGTGGTGTCGATGAAGGAGTAGGGCGGCCACGGCCCCGTCACCTCCACCTCGATGCCCGGCCACCGCTCCCCCGCCGCGCGCGCCGCCTGCGCGAACGCCTCGGCGTCGCCGTCCTCCAGCAGGTAGGCGGCGTTGAGGATCTGCACGCCGTCGCGGCCCGACAGCTTGGGGTCCTGCGGCGGGTGGTGGCGGGCGGCGACCGCGAGTTCGGCGAGGCCGTCGTGGATCGCCGTCGCCTGCTCGCTGATCTTGCGGCCCGCGTCGGCGCGGCGGGGGCGCGCGGCCAGGCGGCGCCGCACGAATGGCGGCCCCCCCCCCCCCGACCCCGGCTCGGGCGCGGCGGGCTCGGGAGCCTGCGCGGGTTCGAGGGCCTCGCGGTGCGCGTAGGCCTTGACGCCCCACTCGGCGCGGCCGGCGACCCGGTCCAGCGCCAGGGCGAACCGGTCGCCCTGCTCGTCGAGCACCTGCGCCACCCGCGCGTCGTCGCGGTAGATCGTGGCGATCCGCACCGGCGCGGTCGGCGCGGCGTGCGCCGCCCGGTCCACCACGTCGTGGTGGGCGCGGGCGGTCTCCTCCAGCCACGCCAGGTCCTCCAGGTTCTCGCGCAGCGCCGCCTCGCCGTACTGGTCCAGGCGGACGGTGCTGACCAGCGCGGTCAGCGTCCCAGCCGCGCTAGTGCGCACGATGGTGCGCACGGGCGCGCCGCCCACTCCGGCGGCGCCGTCCAGCGCCGCCGGGTCCAGGCCCCGCGCCACCCCGTACAGGTAGACGGCGAGGCCGTCACCGACAGTTTCGTGGTCAGTCACGATCCGGCCTCCTTCCCCTCGGCGCGGCGGGACCCGGAGCCTTCGGAACCGGACGCGGCGGAGGCGTCGCCGGCCTCCAGCGCGGCCAGCCGCTCACGCAGCCGACGGTTCTCCTCCAGCAGCTCCCGGTCCGCGCCGCCCTCCACGTGCCCGTCGCCCGACTTCGGCGCGCGGGCCTTCGACGACAGCGACGGGTCGTGC
The DNA here is from genome assembly GCF_040645715.1 of Spirillospora sp. NPDC046719. Classification (NCBI taxonomy): domain Bacteria; kingdom Bacillati; phylum Actinomycetota; class Actinomycetes; order Streptosporangiales; family Thermomonosporaceae; genus Spirillospora; species Spirillospora sp. NPDC046719. The sequence continues at coordinate 1,913 of NZ_JBEYYT010000510.1, forward strand.
TCCCACCAGTCGATGCCCATCTCCCGGGCGCGGTCGACCGAGGCCACCAGCAGCCGCAGCTTGATCGTCAGCAGCTCGATGTCCAGCAGGTTCACCCGGACGTCACCGACGATCACGATGCCCTTGTCCAGGATCCGCTCCAGCAGGTCGGCCAGGTTCGCCGACTGCCGCTCCCCCGCCATCGACTTGGCGGGCCCCCGCGAGCCGGTCCAGGAGATCTCACTCAACGGTCCTCAGTCCCTCTCCACTCGTCCGCGCGGGTACCGGCGGACGCGCCGGTAGGACACCAGTTCGCCGTCCGCGTCGACCTCGGTGTCGTAGATGGCGAGGATGTCGGCGGAGTCGGGGATGCGGTGGGTCTCCACCACCTCCACGGCCACGCGCCAGCCGTCCTCGCCGGAGCGCTCGAGTCCGACGACGCTCTCGGCGGCGCGGCCGGTCATCGCCGTCACGTGCTCGGCCGCCCGCTTGGCGGCCTCGGACGCCGACATCATCACTGGTCTCCCTCCACGCGCCGCGCCGCTACAGGCCGCGGGCGCGGCCCTCGTGCAGGCGGGCGATCAGTTCCTCCTCGCGGGCGGCGGCCTCGTCCTCGCCGATCTCGCCCGCGGCGACCTCGTCGGCGATCTGCTGCATCTCCGCAGCGATCCTGCCGGGGTCGTACAGTTCCTGCTCGGCCTGCTCGGTGAGCACCTCCGCCAGCCACATCACCCCGCGCACGGGCGCCAGCGGCAGCGTCACCAGGCCGGTGAACAGGCCCATTCACGCCTCCGGGACGAAGTCGTACGGCGGCAGCGGCCCGATCAGCCGCAGCCGGATCCGTTCGGTGTGGGACGCGCCGAGCTTCTCCACGACCTTCTCGAACTCCTCGCGGCGGTCGGTGCGCACCAGGAACGAGGCGTCCAGGACGTCCTCCTCGCGGGGCGGCGTCTTGCGCACGAACGCCTCGGCCGCGGGCGCGACCGCCTCCAGCAGCACCTGCCCGTCGTGCTCGCGGCGCCGGTCCATCGCCTGCGCGATCAGCTCGCCGAGGCGGACCTGGTCGTAGTAGACGGCGTCGGCGACGTCCGCGGGGACCTCCCGCAGCCGCTGCGACAGCTCGGCGACCTCCGGCTCGGCCTGCATGATCTCGCGCAGCACGGTGTCCTGGACGTAGGTGGCCTTCAGCCGCAGCTCCACCCGGCCCTCGAGCTGGTCGATGACCTGCCCGAGCCGGTCGGAGTTGCCCTCCAGGAGTTCCTTCTGGACCGCGGTGCGGTCGGACAGGGCGGCGCCGAACCGGAACGGCAGCACCACCATGCCCGCGTCCAGCAGCGCGTTCAGCACCCGCTGGTGCGCGACCAGGTCGGCGCGCTCGCCCAGCGGGCGGCCCGCCGGCAGGTCGCTGACGACCGCGGCGCAGCGCCCGCCGTCCTCCACCAGGGTCACCGGCCGGTCGTCCAGTCCCGCCACGTCGGCGGGCAGGGACGCGCCGGCGCGCGTCACCCCGTACACGTACTGGGGGGTCTTGCCCTCACCGGATTCGTTCGGGGAGGTCATTCGTCGTCCTCCTTCTTGCGGGACGACCGCCGCCGCGCGGGCTGCTTGTCCTCGTCCTCGTCCTCGTGGTCATCGTCGGAGCCGCCGCCGAAGGTCTCCTTCAGCCGCTCGCCGGCGCCTTCCAGCGCGCCCCGGGTCTTCTTCTTCGCGCCCGACTCCTGCATGCCCTCCACGAACTGCGGCAGGCCCTGCGAGGTGCCGTCGTGGGCGATGTCGAGGCGGTTCACCGCCTTGGCGAACCGCAGGTAGGTGTCCACGCTCGCCACCACGATCCGCACGTCCACCGTGAGGATCTCGATGCCGACCAGCGACACTCGGGCGTAGATGTCGATGACCAGACCCTTCTCCAGGATCAGGTCGACGACGTCGGCGAGGCTGCTGCTGCCGCCACCGCCGCCGCGCTGGACGGTGCTGGTGCCCGAGGTCTGCTGGGCTATCGGCCCAGTCATGTCATCTCCTTGTCCGGGGGAAAACGTTCATGCACCCCTCTACCCGCCTCGACCTGTCTAAACGGACATTCCGGTTTCGGTCAGGCGCCGGTCAAGCGGCATGCCGCGCCCCCGGGACCCTCCCCGTGCGGGGCGGTCCCGGGGGCGCGAACGGGCGGGTCAGCGCTTGGTGCGGCGGCCGATCACGATGCCGGCGCCCGCGGCGGCCACCACCGGCACCGCGCGCAGCAGCCGCCGCAGCGTCACCAGCCGCGCCAGCCCCGCCACCCGGCCCGGCAGCGCCGCCACCTGGCCGCCGACCTGCCCGGCCACCTGCCCGGCGCCCGCGCCGACGGCGCTGACGGCGTCCGTGCCGGCGCGGGCCACCGACTTCGCGCCGGACGCCGTGCCCGACACCGCGCCTGACGCCTTCTGCGAGGCCTTGCCGGACGCGGCGGTACCGGCGCGCGAGGCGTTCTTGCTGATCTGTCCGGGGCCCTTGCCGGGCACCGAGGGGGTGTCCATCCTCATTCCTTCCATCCGGGGGATCTCGCCGTGCGAGTAGGGGTCATCCGCGCAGGCGGGGCAGCACCTCGCGGGAGTAGAAATCGAAGAATCCGTCCTGCTCGGGACCGATCTGCGTGACGAACACGTCCTCGTACCCGGCGTCGACATAGGCGCGCAGCGCCCGCACGTGCACCTCGGGGTCGGGACCGCACGGCACCTTCTCGGCGACCATGTCCTCGGTCACCAGCTGCGACAGCTGGCGGAACTGCCGCGGCTGCGGCAGCAGCTGGTTCGCCTCGCCTGGCAGGTAGTCGCTGGCCCACAGCCGCAGCGCGGTCCGCCGCGCCCGCTCCTCGTCGGACGCCCAGCACGCCTTCAGCCCGCCCTGCACCCGACGGCCCGCACCGCCGGCGTCGCGGAACGCCTTCACCAGGTCCGCGTCGGGCATCATGCAGATGAACCCGTCGGCGATCCGGCCCGCCAGCGTCGCCGCCTTGGTCCCGAACCCCGACATGTGGATCGGCGGCGGCTCGTCGGGAACGGTGTACAAGCGGGCGTGGTCGAGGCGGTAGTGCTCGCCGCGGTGGGTGACGAGCTCGCCGGTGAACAGCCGCCGCATCAGCGCGACGGCCTCCTCCAGCATCTCCATCCGCTCGGCCGCCGGCGGCCACCGCGAGTCGATGATGTGCTCGTTGAGGAACTCGCCGGTCCCGACGCCGAGGGTGAACCGTCCGCCGGTCAGCACCGCGCACGTCGCCGCGGCCTGCGCCACGATCGCCGGGTGCGTGCGCACCAGCGGGCACGTCACCGCGGTCCCGACGGGCAGCGACGTCGCCTGCGAGATCGCGCCGATCACCGACCAGGCGAACGACGCCTGGCCCTGCTCGTCCAGCCACGGGTGGAAGTGGTCGGAGATCCACAGCGCCTCGAACCCGGCCTGCTCGGCCAGCCGCGCCTGCCGCACCAGCTCGCCGGGGGCGTGCTCCTCGCTGGACAGGAAGTACCCGAACCTCGCCATCTCCGCCCCCTTCCCTCTCCGGCCCCGCGCTCGTGCCCGGTGCTCCCGAAGGCGCGGTGCCCCGTCGGCGTGGTGCGCCTCACGGTCGTAGCGCGGCTTACCCGGCGAGGCGCACGCAAACATTCCGGTGCCGCACCACGGACCGGCGCGAACCGGTGACCGGTAGGGGATGCGGGAGGCGACCGCTTGCCGCCGATCACGGTTGGAACCGTCCGCTCGGGTATGCGGAAACGCATGACGCCACCAGCCCCGGGCCCGCCCGGGCGACCGCCCGGACTGCCCCCGGCCGGCCCCCGCGCCGCGCGGACCACCCCGCTGCTGCGCCCCGGCCCCGCCCGCCGCGCCGCCGAACCGCTCGCCTGGTGGGCCGCGCTCCTCGCGCTCTACCTGTCGCTGATCTCCACGATCGACATCACCGAGATCACCGTCGGCGCCGTCGCCGCCGCGTTCGGTGCCGCCGCCGCGACCGCCGGGCGCCGCGCCCTGTTCACCACCGGCACCGCCCACGACCCCGCCCGCGCCCCCACCCCCACCGCCCACCGCCCGCCCGGCGCGCGCCGCCGGGCGCCGGC
>NZ_JBEYYT010000511.1:0-5975 GCF_040645715.1 Spirillospora sp. NPDC046719
GGCGCCCGTACGGACGTGTGCCGTACGGGCGCCGCGGCCGTTCTCCGGGCCGGGCGCTAGGGCATGCCGGGCCGCTGCAACTGCTTGCGGTAGGTCCAGAAGAACATCCGCTGGTTGGGGCGTTCGGTGATGCCGTAGATCCGGTCGCCGCCCGAGTACGGGTCGAAGGCCAGGGACTCCCCGCCGATCGGCCCGACGATCTTGAACGGCGCCTTGCCGTCCCCGTCCCGGTCGCTGTAGAACGCGCCGGGGGCGGTGAGGGTCGTGCTGTAGTAGATCGTGTCGCCGCCACCGCCGTGGTAGCCGGCGACGCCCTGGACGTTCGTGAGGTTCGTCCCGTACACGACCATGGACTTGACCTGGCCGGACGCGTCCGCCTGCAGGGAGCCGTCGGCGTTGAGCGGCCACCGGACGACCCGCATCGGCTTCGCCGACGTCACGCCGCCCTTGGTCTTGTACTCGGCCGTGAGCAGGCTCTTGGGCGAGGTGGTCGGGTCGTAGGTGACCGTGCTGAAGCACAGGTCCTTGTCCTTGGCGGACGGCGCCTTGTCCCAGGCGGGGCAGGCCCCGGCGTTGAGCGGCCGGTACATGCCGGTCTGGAACAGCACGTACTTCTCGCCGTGCGCGTAGAACTTGCCGTCCGTGGCGTCGACGCCCAGCCCGGTCTTGCCGGTGGGCACCTGGTAGGTGCGGCGGACGTCGTAGACCCGCAGGCCCGAGGTGTCGGCGGTGTAGACGTAGTCGCCGGCGAGGGCGACGCCGCCCTGGTGCTGGGGCGCGTCGGCGACGCCCTGGGCCGAGGCGGCGCCGGGCGCGGGCGCGGCGGGACGGACGTCCTTGACGGCGAGCTTGCCGGCGGCGGTCGCGGTCGGGATGGCGAGCGTGACGGGCTGGTAGGCGCCCGCCTTCTCGACCAGGGGGCGCTTGCCGACGGTGAGGCGCGAGCCGTCCGTCACCCAGTCGGAGCCGGACAGGTGCCGGTGGTACCAGCTGAGCACGAACCCGTCGAGCTGGGCGGTGCGGCTGGTCGCCACGCCCTGCGGGATCCAGGACTTGCTGCTCTTGTCGCCGTTGGCGAAGCACCAGGCGCCGACCGTCAGCTTGGCGTTCATCGCCTTGACCGCGTCGTTGGCCCCGCAGCCGCTCTTCCAGACCAGGCCGTTCTTCGCGCCGCTCGCGGCGGCGACGAGGTTCGCCTGCCGCTTCATGCCGCGGGCCGGGTTCGCCGCCGTGTCGTCGAGCTGCTTGAGCGCGGCGGCGGAGACGGGAGAGGACTTCAGCGTGAACGAGACGCCGGAGAGCGGGGCGGTGTCGCCGGTGCCGACGGCGGCGGCGGCCTTGGACACGGTGACGTGCTCGGCGGATCCGGACGGCAGGGCGACGGCGCCGGCGACGGCGAGCGCGGCCGCGGCGGCGGTGGCGCCGAGGACGGCCGTCCTTCGGGGAGCGGGCATGGAGTCCTTTCCGTCGGGGCGGGAACAAATACGACAGAGGGGAGATCCTAGGCAGGAAGGCGATCAGCTGTCAGAGCAACGCGAGAGGTTGCCGACGAGCCCGCCGGGCGCGCCCGGCGCGGACCCCGTGGCAAAGATCACTTTGTGGTTCCGTGACCCGCTCCAGGGGAATGTCATACCGGAGCCGTAGGTTGCGCTAGACGGGCGAGCTTGCGAGGTGACCGGGACATGACCGAGACAGTCGCGGCACCGGCACACCCCCCGGCCGACGTCGCCTCATCCCGTCCGCTGCCGGACGGTACACGATGGGACGGACCGGACATGGACGAACCGTCCCCCGACGACCTGTTCCTCGAACGGCCGGCCGGCGCGCACGCCGCGGACGACGCGCCGAAGCGCCCCTGGTGGCGGCGCAAGGCGGGGCTCCTGCTCCAGTGGGGAGTGCTGCTCCTCGCCGTCGCGGCGCTGCCGCTCTACCGCGACTCGCTTCCCGATCTCGGCGCCATGTGGCACTCGATCCGGCACGCCGATCCCGGCTGGCTGACGATGGTGGTGCTCGCGGTGGCGGGCTCGATGGGCGCCTTCGCCCGGCTCCAGCGGCGGCTGCTGCGCGTCGGCGGGCTGCGGATGCCGCTGCGCCGCGCGTTCGCGATCACCTACGCGGGCAACGCGCTGTCCACGACGCTGCCGGCGGGGCCCGCGGTGAGCGTCGTCTACACGTTCCGGCAGTTCCGCCGCGGCGGGGCGTCGGCGAAGCTCGCCACGGCCGTGATCATCGCCGGGGGCGTCATCACCACGACGACCTACTCGGTGATCGGCCTGCTGGCGCTGCTCGCCGACCCGGCCACGCGCGGTCCGGCGCTGACCGGGCTCGCCGTGCCCGCCGTCCTGCTTTTGATGGTGGTGCCGCTGCTGCGGTGGCCGCGCCCGCGCGCGGTGCTGACGGCGCCGCCGCGCCGCGCCTTCCAGTTCGCGCTGGCGCATCCGAAGCTCGGCCCGTGGGCCGAGCGGCTCGCCGGCGTCCGCGACGTGCTGCGCCCGAACCGGCGCGACTGGGCCGCGCTGATCACGCTCGCGACCCTGAACTGGGTGCTGGACATCCTCGCGCTGCTGGCCGCGGCCCACGCCGTCGGCATCGACGTCGACCCGCACGCCGCCGCGCTCGCCTACTTCGCGGCGCAGGCCGCGGGCAGCGTGCTGCCGCTGCTGCCGGGCGGCCTCGGCGCGATCGAGGGCAGCATGGCCGCCTCGCTCGTCGCGTTCGGCGCGGCGCTGTCCCCCGCCGCCGCGGCGGTGGGCCTGTACCGGCTCGTCTCGTACTGGGGCGTCGTCGCCGCCGGCTGGATCGCCTGGCTCGGCCTGCACGAGGGGCCGCGGCTGCCGGCGCCGGTGAAGGCCCGGCTCGCCGGGGCGGGACGGCTCGTCCTGGACGGCCTGACCTCGACCGCGACGCTCAACCCGTACAGCGCGGTGCCGCTCGTCATCCCGGCCGAGGCGCGCCGGCCATAGGCGCTCCACCCGATCCGCAGAGCCCCGGGCCGCAGGACGGTCCGGGGCTCCGTCATGGGACCGAGACCCCACCGGGACCTTTGACGGAGATCGTCCCTTTTGGGAATCATCATTCCCGGAGAGCGGCTTTAGTGGTCATGCAGGCCGCACCCCCTCCTCCCGGCGACACGCCCGCGCGACCCGGACCGGCGGGGCCCCGACGCCTGAGCAGGCAATTGGTCGACAGAAGGGATCGAGCCCCCATGGCGCAGGGAGCCATCACGCCGGCGGCGGACCTCGACGGCGCACGGTTCCGGCAGGTGATGGGCCGGTTCGCGACCGGCGTGGTCGCCATCACGGCCGTCGAACCCGGCACGGCGCGGCCCACGGGGATCGCCGCCAACTCCTTCACCTCGGTCTCCCTGGATCCTCCCCTCGTGGCGTTCTGCGTCGCCCACACCAGCACCACCTGGCCCCGGCTGCGCGCCTCGGACCGGCTCTGCATCAACATCCTCGGCGAGCCCCAGCTCGACGTCTGCCGGCGGCTCGCGCTCAAGGGCGGCGACAAGTTCGCGGGCATCGACTGGACGGAGAGCCCGAGCGGCGCCCCCGCCATCGAGGGCGCCCTCGCCTGGATCGAGTGCTCCGTCGAGCAGGAGCACGTCGCCGGCGACCATGTCATCGTCGTCGCCCGCGTCCACGCCCTGGACGAGAACCACGACGGCCGCCCCCTGGTGTTCTACCGGGGCGCCTACGGAGGCATCGCCTAGCTCAAGGCGCGCCCGCGCACCCTGGAGGCGGGCTCCTAGCGCGCCGAGGGGGAGGCGATCTCGGCGCCGCGGAGGCGGGCGAGGACCTGGACGGGATCGGACAGCACCTCGGCGAACGCGAACTCGGCGGCGCCGACCAGGGTGGTGTCGTCGCCGAGGGCGGCGGTGCGGAGCCGGACCTTCTCGCGCGGCGCGTCGAGCGCGCCGGTCGCGAGCACGCTGCGGATCTGCGCGGCGGCGCCGAGGTAGATGTCGCGCAGCGTCCCGCCGAAGATGACCAGGCCGGGGTTGAACACGTTGACGAGGTTCGCGACGCCGAGGCCGAGCCAGGTGCCGACGCGGTGCAGCGCCTCGCGGGCGACGATGTCGCCGCGGTCGGCGGCGTCCACCACGTCGCGGACCGCGTCGCGGCCCGCCTTGTTCGTCGGCTCCTCGCGGCCGGCGTGGGCGAGCAGCGTCCGCTCCCCCACCTCGGCCTCCAGGCAGCCCTTCGAGCCGCAGGCGCACTGCCGGCCGCCCGGATTGACGATCATGTGGCCGATCTCGCCGCCGAAGCCCTCGTCGCCGCCGAGCAGCCGGCCGTGCGCGATGATGCCGCCGCCGACACCGACGTCGCCGTGCAGGTAGATGAGGTTGTCGCAGTTCACGCCGGCGCCGCGCTCGTGCTCGGCGAGCGCGCCGAGGTTGGCGTCGTTGCACACCGACACCGGGATGCCGAGGCCGAGCCGGCGCGACAGGGCGTCGCCGAGCCGCAGGTCGCCGACGTCGAGGTTGGGGCCGAACATGATCATGTCGTCGGAGCGGCGGACGGTGCCGGGGAAGCCGAGGGCGGCGCCGACGCAGACCGCGTCGCGCTCGGCCTTGCGGACCAGCGAGCGGGCTCCGGCGACGAGCATGCCGAGCAGGTCGGACGGGTCGGAGTCGCGGGTGCGGGTGCCCTCCCGGCGGTCCAGGACGACGCCGCCGAGGCCGACGCGGGCGACGACGAGCCGGTCGACGCCGACCTCGAACGCCAGCACGTAGACCCGGGTCGACTCGGGCCGCACGACGAGGGACGGGCGCCCGGCGCGCCGCCCGGGCCCGCGCGGCAGTTCCTCGCGGACGAGGCCCGCGGCGGTGAGGTCGGAGGTCAGCGCCATGATGGTGCTGCGGTTCAGGCCGAGGCTCTCGGCGAGCGTCGCGCGGGACGCGGGGCCGCGCAGGTGCACGAAGCGCAGCAGCGTCCCGAGGTTGTGCCGCCGGATGTCCTCCTGTGACGGGCCCGCCTTCATCATCGCCGCAGCCCCAGGTCGCCGCTGACGCCGGAGGTGATCAGCTCGACGACCTGCCGGTGGGTGACGTCGGCGGTGCGCACCTGCGCGGCCATGCGGCCGAGGTACAGCGCGGCGATCCGGTCGGAGACCGCGAACACGTCGTTCATGTTGTGCGAGATGAGCACGACGGCGAGGCCCTTGTCGGCGAGCCGCCGGACGATCTCCAGGACCTGCTGGGTCTGCGCGACGCCGAGCGCGGCGGCGGGCTCGTCCAGCACGACGAGCTTGCTGTCCCACAGCACGGCGCGGGCGATCGCGACCGTCTGCCGCTGCCCGCCCGACAGCGTGGAGATCTTCTGCCGGACCGAGCCCATGGTGCGGACGGACAGGCCCGACAGGGTCCTGCGGGCCAGCTCCTCCATCCCGGACTCGTCGAGCGCGATGCCGCGCCGCTGCTCGCGGCCGAGGAACAGGTTCTGGACGATGTCGAGGTTCTCGCAGAGCGCGAGGTCCTGGTGGACGACCTCGATGCCGAGGGCGGCGGCGTCGCGCGGGCTGCCGAGCCGCACCTGGCGGCCCTCGAAGCGGTACTCCCCCGCGTCCGGCGCGTGGATGCCGCCGATGCACTTGACGAGGGTGGTCTTGCCGGCGCCGTTGTCGCCGACCAGCGCGGTGACCTCGCCCGGGTATGCGGAGAAGGCGATGTCGTGGAGGACCTTGACGGAACCGAAGCTCTTGTCGATGCCGCGCAGGTCGAGGACGGGCGTCACTGCCATGCCGAGGGGCTCCCACCGTGCCGCGTCGCCGCGCGCCGATCGGTCGTGGGCAGTGAGCGTATCAGCCGCGTTCGCGGGCCGGGAAACGCGCGCGGCGCCGCCCGGAGCAGGCGGCTCCGAGTCGAACGGCGGCACGGGGCCGAACGGCGGCACGGGGTCGGACGGCGGCACGGGGTCGGACGGCAGGGCGGGACCGTACGGCAGGGCCCGGGGGCCGGCGGCGCGCGCCGCCGG
>NZ_JBEYYT010000512.1:0-5952 GCF_040645715.1 Spirillospora sp. NPDC046719
CCCGGTCCGTCCGGGGCGGCGGGGTTCGCCGTTTCCCGGCCGCCGCCTGGGACGGTGGCCGCAGCCCGGGGCGGTCGGTGGCATGGAGCGGTCGGTGGCCTGGGGCGGTCGGTGGCCTGCGGAGTAGCATCGGCGCGATGTTCGCACTGTCGGGTCGGTCGCCGCTGCTGCTGCCGTGGGCCGCGCTCAAGCTCGCGGGACGGTTCGTCCTGCCGCTGACGCTGTGGTTCACCGCCGGGCGGCTGCTGCGGTACGGCGCGCTGTACGGCGGGTACCGGCTCGGCGCGATGAAGGGCACCGCCGCGACGGTCGCGCCGCTCGTCACCGTCGGCCTGCTGGTGGTGATCACCCTGGCGACGGCGGTGCTGATGGTGCACTGCGTCCGCGAGGGCCTGGACGTCGTGCACGCCCGCGCGGCGGACGGCGACCTGACGCCGTGGGCCGTCGGGAACGACGAGTCGGTGGTCGGCGCGATGGCGCGGGCCGCGCTCCCGTTCGTGATCTTCTACCTGGCGTGGGGGATGCAGACCGACGACGCCCGCGAGTTCGCCGACATGGCGGCGAGCCGAGGCTTCGCCGAGGGCGGCTTCCAGGGTCAGCTCAAGGGCATGGGCATGCTGATCTCGCTGGAGAAGCACGTCGTGCTCGCCGTCGGCATCACCGTGGGGTTCTTCGTGGTCAAGACGGCGGTGGAGTGGCTGCTGGAGGAGCGGCTCGGCCGCTCGGCGGGCGCGCTGATGGCCTTCCTGGAGATCAACTTCACGCTGTTCGGCATCTTCACGATCGACCACCTGCGCGGCGACGCGGCCGGCTGGATCACCGGGCGGCGGGCGTGGCAGTGGATCGACGGCGCCGCCGGACCCGTCCTGGACCTCTGGCCGCCGTTCAAGGACGCGGTGCTCGGCGCGCTGATCTGGCTGGTCATCGCCGGGGTGATCCTCGGCCTGGACGCGGGCGACGAGCGGGTCGTGCTCGGCCGCGGCCGGGCCGCGCGGCGGCTCGCGGCGGCCGGCGGGATCGAGCGGCAGGGCAGCGTCCGGGAGGTGCTGACCCGCGGGTTCCGGGAGATGTGGCTGTCCGCCTGGTACGGGCTGCGGCTCGTCCGCCGGTCCGGGATGATGCCGTTCGCGGTGTTCTGCCTGCTGTTCTCCGCGCTGGACGTGGGCCGGGACGCGTCCCGCCGCTGGGTGTACGCACTGCTCGGCCCGCACGAGGTGACGTGGTGGATGCCGCGGCTGCCGCTGGTGGACTTCGGGACGGGCCTGGTCTTCGAGATCCTCCGGATCTGCCTGCTCGCCGCCGCGTTCAACCTGGTGATGGCGCGGGTCACGGCGCGAAACGCAGCGAAGGCAGTGGCGTCCCCTGCTTCCGCGACGCCTTCGGCGCCTGCACCCGCAGCGCCAGGGCCGCCGCCACCGTACGGGGCACCGTCCCTCTGACGGTGACGCGGCCGACGGCGCCCGGCCGTGCCGTCCCGGCGGCGAGACCGGTCGCCGACCAGCTGCGGCCGTCGCCGTCGGTGAAGGTGTAGACGATGCCGTAGGAGCCGACCGCCTTCGCGGCGGCCGCGTCGTCCGGCCGGACGGCCAGCACCACCTGCAGCTCCGTGACGGTGTCGTCCTTCGGCTTCGTGCCGAACGACGGCGGCGCGGCGGCCTGCCGTCCGACCACCTTCCACCGCGCGCCCACCAGCGTGCCGGTCGCGCCGCGCGGAACGTCCGTCACCTTCTCCGGCGGTTTCAGGTTCTTCTCGACGCTGTCGGTCTCGTCCATCCATTTCAGGACGAGGAGGGCGGGCAGCAGCGCGGTCAGCGCGAGCGCCTGGATGACGCGCCGGTCGCGGGGACGGAGCCGCGGGCGCGGCCGCGCGGGGATCGCGGGCAGGTCGGGGTTGGTCCGCTGCGGGTCGTCGAACCCGGAACCGGCCGCGGCCGTCACGAGGCCGCCTCCGGGTCGAAGCGGTCGACGGCGCCGCGGAGCAGCGCCCGCGCCCGGTCCGCGTCGATCCCGAGGTCGATGTCGGCGGCGGCGGACAGCTGGGGGAGCAGCCCGCCCGTCCCGACGACGAGATGCGCGCCGCGCAGGCGGTCCTTCGGCAGCTCGAACAGCAGCGTCCCCGGCGCCCAGATCATCGGCTGCATGTCCGGGACGGTGCTCGTCGTCCCGGACCGCGGGTCGTACCGGTAGCCGTAGCCGCCGGGCGTCTCCAGCACCGCCGTGCCGAGGCGGAGCGGCTCGCGCTCGCTCCTCGCCCGGATCCGCACCGCGAGGTAGACGCCGTCGGTGCCGATCGCCGGCTCGTTCCCGAAGCTCAGGCCGGGCGCCAGCGACCGCGCCGCCTGCACGCCGTCGACGCGGACGCTGAACATGCGATTGGAGACGGTCTGCCCGATCCTCCCGTCGTTGCGGAGCGGGTCCATCTCCTTGGCGTCCACCTTCGGCCGCATCGTGTGCACCCACATCGCCGCGACGAGCAGGCCCGTCCCGACGACACCGGCACCGCCGCGCACCAGCAGTTCGCGCCCGTCCATCAGGGGCTCGCGGTCGGCCGGGGCCGCTGCGGCCGGGTGGTCCGCACGGTCGGACGCGCCGCACCGGACGTCGGGCGGGCGGCTCGGGTCGGGCGCGCCGCCCGCGTCGGGAACAGCGTCGGGGACGGCGCGGGCGACGCCGGAGTCGCGGCGGCCGCGACCGGGAGGGTCATCTTCGCGGCGAGCGCACCGTCCTCGGTGTCGGGCAACCAGTTGTAACTGACGTCGGTGAACCCCGTCCGGTACTCCCATTTCCGCAGGCCGACCGTGAACCGGCGCGGCGCGTCCGCCGGCCCCGCCTTCCACATCGCGGACGCCTCGACCGGCAGGCCCGGCTGGACCGAGTCCGTCTTCGCGCCGCCCGCGCCGCCCTCGACCTGGTCGGGCTCCAGCCACTTGCCGGCCTTGGTGCGCGCGGCGAGCCCGTCCTTCAGGCCGCCGTCGCCGAGCGACTCGGTCTCCTTGCCGTTGTTGACGACTCGCATCCGGACGATCAGGTACCGCTTCGGAGCCGTGTCGAACGCGCCCTTGACCAGTCCGAGCCGCGCGTCCCGGACCGTCAGCGTGAACAGGCCGACGTCCAGCGCCCTGCCCGGCCTCTCGACGGGCTGCTTCGGCGCCTCCTCGAAACCGCCCGCGACCCACGTCACCGCCGCGACGGCGGCGACCGCGCACACCACGGCGACGGGGACCAGCCGGCGCCTCGCTGAGGCGCGGTCCCCGCCTTCGCCGAACGGCTCCCCCGGAGGCGGCCCGCCCGGAGGCGGGGGGACGGGGGCGGTGGAGTGCACGCGCCGAATGCTAGTACGGCGACCGCCGCGTCCTTAAGGTCGCGGATGACCTGGCTCGGGGCCTTCCGGAGAGCGCCGGGGACTACGCTGCCAGCGTGACGGAGATCATCGACTATGGGCGGTTCGCGGACCGGCTCGCCGCGCCGCGCCCGCGCTGGGACCTGCTGCGCGAATTCCAGGACGAATGGGGCTACACGGTGCCCGCCGGAGTCGACCCGTGGCCGAAGTGGTCGGAGACCGAGCACCGCGCCTACGTCCGCACGCTCCACGAGGAATGGACCGGCGAGGAGGAGGACCCCTTCGAGGGCGTCGACCGGACGCTGCCGATCCCGGAGGCGCTGGACGAATGGTGGGACCTGCCGTTCAACTCCTTCACGTACTCGTCCCGGCTGTACTGGACGAACCCCGAGTACCCGCCGACGCTGCGTCCCGACCCGTCCGGGTACGGCGTCTCGGAGGGCCTGCCGGAGCCGAACCCGTTCGTCGGACCCGGCGGTGACCTGCGGCTCTGCTGCTTCATGGCCGAGTACGAGTACTGCAACGAGTGGGCCTACCTCGCGTCCGAAGCCGGCCACGACGACCCGCGCGTGCTCGTCAGCGTCGGCGAGGACGGGTGGGTCCTGCAGGCCCGGTCGATCTCCGAGTTCTTCGTACTGCTCGCCGCCGTCCGGCTGCCGTCCCACCTCGGCTGGTCCGTCCAGCTCGGCGACGACGACTTCCCCGACGGCCCCTCGGCGCGGGAGCGCATCGAGGCGGCCTACCGGCCGATGGGCTTCCAGAACTGGCGGGAGCTCGGTGCCGACACCGCCCTGTTCGGCGGCCCCGACGTGATCGTCCGGCACGACACCGGCATGGCGGACTTCGCCGTCGAGATCAGCGGCCGCAGCTGGGACGCCCTCGCCGCCACCGCCCGGACCCTCGGCTGGACGTGGGACGAGGATCTCGTGGAGCCGCCGAGCAAGGACGAGGAGTCCCAGTGAAGCGGCGATCCTCTTGGAAGCGCGGGGAGCCTCCGGAGTTCCGCTGAAAGGAGGCGGGCCCGCGCGTCCCGATGAGGACGGAAGGCCGGGCGACGGCGGCGAATCGTCTAGAGTCATGGCGTTCGCACGGTTTCAGGAGAGATGGGGAATGCGCGCAGCGGGACTCGTGGCCGGCGCCACCGGCCTGGCCCTGACCACGGCGCTCGTGTTCGCCCCGGTCGCGTCCGCCGCCCCCGGCGACCGGCCGCAGGCGGCGCCGACCACCAAGCCGCCGGCGACCAGGAAGCCGACGCCGACCAAGTCGCCGGAGCGCAAGCAGCAGCAGGCCCCGTCCGGCGGCCAGTGCAACAAGCCGAGCGGCCAGCCCGCCTCGGCGATCACCCAGCAGCCCTGGGCGCAGCGGCGGCTGGACTTCGAGCAGGCGTGGTCGATCACCCGCGGCGCCGGCGTGACCGTCGCCGTCGTCGACAGCGGCATCGAGGCCGCCCACCCGCAGCTCAAGGGCAAGATCGTCGGCAGCTTCGACGCGACGGGCACCACGCCCACCGACTGCTACGGGCACGGCACCCAGGTCTCCGGCATCATCGCCGGGTCCGACATGCGCCGCCGCAACGTCCCGTTCGTCGGGGTCGCGCCGCAGGTCAAGCTGCTCGACGCCAAGTTCACCACGGGCGAGAGCACCGACGACAACACCCTGCTGCCGAAGGCGATCACGTGGGCCGCCGAGCACGGCGCCAAGGTCATCAACGTCTCGGCGCGCGCCCCCGACACCACGCTCCTGCAGCAGGCCGTCAAGGTCGCGCAGCAGCACGACGCGCTGATCGTCGCCGCGGCGGGCAACGTCGACAAGGACGAGCGCGGCAAGGAGAGCGCGGGCTACCCGGCCAACTATCCGGGCGTCCTGTCCGTCGCCGCGGTGGACCAGAACGGCACGATCTCCGACTTCTCCAACCACAAGACGCGCATCGACGTGTCCGCGCCGGGCCAGGACATCATCTCGACCGTCGGCACCGGCTACGCGGGCGGCCTGCAGGGCACCAGCTTCAGCGCCCCCTACGCCGCCGGAGTCGCCGCGCTCGTCCGGTCCCGGTTCCCGAAGCTGACGTACCAGCAGGTCATCAACCGGATCCTGATCACCGCCGAAGGCGGCAACGGGCAGGGCAGCGGGTACGGAATGATCAGCCCGATGCAGGCGGTGTCCGCCGTGATGGACCCGAACGCCAAGCCCGGGCAGACGTCCGCCGCCCGCCCGCTGAGCAGCCCCGTCCCCATCGCGCACGCCGCGCCCGTCGACCACCGCACCCGGAACATCGGGCTCGGTATCGCCGGTGGCGCGCTCGGTCTCACCGTCCTCGTCGCCTTCGGCGGGGCCGTCATTCCGATGGGCCGCCGCCGAGGCTGGAAGCCGGGCCGCGTCCCCGCCCTCCCGACAGGCGAAGACCGCCACTGATCGCGGTAGCGTTTTCGGTTCTCTCTGTTCTGTGCTCTCTGCTCTGTGCTTGAGCGCATTCAGGGTGTTCTTGCAATGGGGCGGGCGAGCTATGTGTTCGGGAGAATCGGCGAGAGGGGTGTTCGGGTGGTGGGGTGGCGCTTGCGTACGGGGCCGCCCCTCCAAAGTCAAGGGCGCCTTCGGCGTCGCTTCGCGATGGA
>NZ_JBEYYT010000513.1:0-5882 GCF_040645715.1 Spirillospora sp. NPDC046719
GCCCGCAGCGGCGGCCGCGCGCCGCGCCGCGGGAAGGCGCCTCCACCGGTACATCAGCAGCGCCTTGGCGATCTCGGGGAACCGCATGGTCAGGAAGGGCAGGATGAACAGCTCGTCCCAGAAGACGTGGCCGCGGTAGGCCTCGCCGTGCAGCCCGCGGGCGGGCACGCCGGCGTCCAGTTCCACGGTGTGCGGCGACACCGTCTGCAGCACATGGAAGATGTGCAGGTTGAGGACGCGCTGCACGTCGGCGCGGTCGAGCCTCAGCTGGGCGCGCCGCCACAGGTGCGCCCAGGCGAGCGCGTGCCGCTCCAGCAGGCCGTCGAAGCCGTCCGCCTGCTGGACGGCGGCGAGCGCGGCCCGGCCGTGCTCCTCCACCGCGCGGTCGCGGGAGGTGTAGACGGCCGCCACCTTCTCGATCGTCACCGCCGCGCCCTCGCGGACCTCGATGCGCAGGTCCTGCGCCGTCCAGCCCGGTTCGGCGCGCCGGGACGCCGCCGCCGGCTCGGACGACCGCGTGCGGGCCGCGACCGCGATGCCGATCCTCGACGTGGTCGTGACCGTGGTGAGCAGCTGCGCCTCGGGGTCGCCGGGGTCGGCCGGATCCTCGCGGACGAGGTGCTCGGCCGGCAGGTCCCGGTACCGGGCCACGCCGGTGTTGGCGACCCGTCCGTCCAGCGCCGAGCGGACCTCCAGGACGCCGGTCCAGTCCTCCGGCACGATCGTGGTCTGCAGGGCGGCCAGGTGCGGCTCGTCCATGGACACGATCCGGCGCTGGGCGAGGCGGAACGTCCGGCCCGCCGCGTCGCGGCAGCGCAGCAGCCGGGTGAGGACGCCGCGGCGCAGGTTCAGTTCCTGGCCGTACGCCAGGAGCCGCCCCTCCGCGCGGGCGCGGTCGAGGTCGAACCACTCGCCTCCGGCGGCGCGGAAGGTCAGCGGGAGCCAGTTCGGGACGTTCACCAGGTCGGCGTTGTCGGCGTCCTGCCCGCCGATCCGCGCGGTGAGCCGGTCGTAGCATCCGGAGATGTAGGTCCCGGGGTAGTGCGTTCCGTCGGCGGACGACTCGGGCGCGGCACCGCGTGTGGCGAAATAGCCGTTGCCCAGCGTGCACAGTGCCTCGCGCAGCCGCTCGGCGGCCGGCTCGTAACCGTCGTAGATCAGGTCCCACCGGCTCATGGCCTCTCCCGCCGGTCGTCGGTAGCCGTCCGGTGACGATGCCCTCTTTCCGGACCGTCTCACCGGCGGCGCCGGAGTGCCGAGTGCCGGACGGACCGGGCTTCCAGGGACCTTCGGCCCGTCCAGGACGGTTCGGTGCGAACCGAGACTGAGTAATCGAGGAGTACTGCCGCCTCACCGGGGAGATGTGTTGGGAATGGGCGAACTGGACAGGGCTCAGCGGGCGCACGTGCTGCTCGGCTACGACGCCAGCGAGGACAACGAACCGGCGCTGCGGTGGGCGGTCGACGAGGCGCGCCTGCGCGGGCTGGACCTGGTGCTGTGCCATTGCTGGCACTGGCCGTACCCCGCTGACCATGTGGACGGCCGCGTCGAGGCGATCATCGAGCGGGCGGGGGAGAAGCTCCTTGAGCACGGGGAAACGCGGGCCCACGAGCTCGGGATGTCCCGGACGGTCGGCAAGCGGCTGAGGCCCGAGCCGGTCTCCGACGCCCTGGTGTGCGAGTCCGAGGACGCCGAACTGATCGTGATCGGCTCCCACGAGCGGCACCACCTGCCGGTCGGCTCGACCGCGGTGCAGCTGCCGGCCCGGGCGCGCCGGCCCGTGCTGGCCGTCCGCCGCGACGACCACGGCGGCGGCCCTGCCCGCGGCCTCGTCGTCGCCGGTGTGGACGGGTCCCGGGGCGGCGACGCCGCGCTGGGCTTCGCCATGGAGGAGGCGGTGCTGCGCGGTTGGCGCCTGCGGGTCGTGTTCGGGGTCTGGGAGCCCGGGGCGGTCGACGAGGCGGAGCTGCCCCTGTTCACCGACAAGGAGCGGCTCGCCCAGGTCCGGGCGGAGACGCTGGAGCGGTCCGTCGCCCCGTGGCGCGACCGCTACCCCCAGGCCGATCTCGACGTCTCGGTGGTCCTCGATCGTCCTCGTGAGTCCCTCTTGCAGGCGGCGGACGGCGCCGATCTGCTGGTGGTCGGGGACCGCGGCGCCGGCGGTCTGGACCCGCTGTTCCTCGGAGCGACCAGCTCGGCGATGCTCCAGCACGCCCCCTGCACGGTGGCCATCGTGCCGTCCGCCCACTGACCGCGTCGGTCCCGGGCGGCGCGGCCGTGCGCCGGCCGAGCCGCTCTCCGCGCCACCGCTAGTCCGGTCCCATCCGCCCGGCGTCCGGGTGGCCGGGGAGCCCGGCGGGGAACACCGGTTCGATCCGGTACAGGGACGGCATCCCGCCGGTGCGCGGCCCGACGTCGCGATGGACGCCGGCGAGCCCGCTCACCAGGTCCCGGGCCGTGAGAAGGCCGACGAGCACGTTCCGGTCGTCGGTCACCGGGACGTAGTCCAGGCCGGCCTTCATCATGGCCCTGGCGGCCTCCGCGACGGTGGCCGTGGGCGGTACCGTCACCGGAGGTCCGGGCGGCAGGAGCGTGGTGACGGCCCGGCGGGCCTGCTCGGGGCCGGAGGCGTTCCAGGAGGCCGTCAGGGTCTGCGCGTCGACCACGCCGACGAAGCCTCCCTCGTCGTCGGCCACCGGCAGGTGGTGGACGCCCGCCTGGCACATCAGCTCCCACGCCATCAGCACCGATTCGGACTCGGAGATGGTGAGAAGGTCCAAGGTCATCACCTCGGCGACGGCCCGCCTCTCCAGCGGGCGATGGGCGACCATGAGTCCTCCAGGTGTCGGTTCCGTCCTCATGTCCCATGATCCGCCCGTGGCGGGGGCGGCCCGCAGAGGCGAAGGTCCTTCGAGAAGGGGCCGAGACGCCCGGCCGCGGGGAGACGTCAGCCGCGCTGGAGCCGCTTGATGATCTCTACGAGGACGTAGGCGGCCACGGCGAAGACGATGATCCGCGCCCACGCGCCGAGGCCGAGCGCGGCCGAATGGAAGACCCTCTGCATGAAGGGGGTGTACGTGTAGAACATCTGGATCGCGAGGAGGGCCGCGGCGCCGGCGGCCGTCCAGGGGTTGCGGCGAACGCCGCGCCACAGCAGCGGCCGCTCCAGGGACAGGCAGTTGAACATGTAGGCGATCAGCGTGACGGCGAAGACGTTCACCACGATGGTCCGGGCCGTCTCGGGCGGGGCCCCGTGCGCCAGCTCCCAGTGCTGGAGGCCGAACGAGCCCGCGAGCAGGATCCCCGACACCAGCAGGATCCGCAGGGTCATGGCGCGGGTGAGCAGCGGCAGCGACGGGTCGCGGGGCGGCCTCCGCATGATCCCCTCGTCCCTGGGCTCGACCGCGAACGGCAGGCCGAGGACCAGCACGGCCGTCATGTTCAGCCACAGCACCTGGAGCGGCAGGATCGGCAGCGAGGCGTTCGCGACGATGGCGGCGACCAGCACCAGCCCGAGGCCGATGTTCGACGGCAGCGCCCAGACGATGAACTTCACCAGGTTGTCGAACACGCCGCGCCCCTCCTCCACGGCCTGCTCGATGGAGGTGAAGTCGTCGTCGGTGAGGACCATGTCGGCCGACTCCCGGGCGGCGTCGGTGCCACCGCGTCCCATGGCGACGCCGATGTCGGCGCGCTTGAGTGCGGGGGCGTCGTTGACGCCGTCCCCGGTCATGGCGATGACGTGGCCGGCCTCCTGGAACGTCCGGACGAGCCGCAGCTTCTGCTCGGGGGAGACCCGCGCGAACACCGAGGCCGCGCCGATCCGCTCCGGGGAGAGGCCGGCGGCCAGGTCCGCCCCCGTCACCACCTCGCCGCCGAGCCCGATCCGGGCGCCGACCGCGGCGGCGGTCGCCGCGTGGTCCCCGGTGATCATCTTGACCTGCACGCCCGCGTCGCGGCAGGCCCGCACGGCGCTCGCCGCCTCGGGGCGCGGCGGATCGATCATCGCCTGCAGGCCGAGGAAGGTGAGGCGGGGCAGCGGATCGAGCCGCTCGGCCGACGCCCGCGCGAACGCCAGGACGCGCAGCGCCCGCCCGCCGAACGCCTCGGCGCGGGCCGTGACGGCCGCGCGATCCAGCGGCTCCGGCAGTCCGTCCGGCCCCGCCTGGTCGTCGCAGAGCTCCAGGATCCGCTCGACCGGGCCCTTGGCGTAGACGATGCCGCCGTCATGGGCGGTGGCCATGAAGCGCCGCTCGGAGGTGAAGGGAAGCGCGGCCGCCCTGGGCGGCACGTCGCCGATCTCCGCCTTGGCGGCGCTCGTCAGGAGCGCGCCCTCGGTGGGGTCCCCGGCGATGCGCCAGACGCCGTCCTCCTCGAACAGCTGCGCGTCGTTGCAGGCCGCGCCCGCGAGCAGTGTCTCCCGCAACGCGGGATCCGAGTCCGGGCGGACCGGCCGTCCGTCCTGTTCGACGGTGCCGGCGGGCGCGTAGCCGGAGCCCGAGACGGTGTACTCGCGGCCGCCGCTGAACACGGCGGTGACCGTCATCTGGTTCTGGGTGAGCGTCCCCGTCTTGTCGGTGCAGATGACCGTCGTGCCGCCGAGCGTCTCGACCGCGGGGAGGTGCCGGACGATCGCCCCCCGGCGGGCCATCCGCGCGACGCCGAACGCGAGGGTGATCGTGACGATGGCGGGCAGCCCCTCGGGGATGGCGCCGACCGCGAGCGCGACCGCGGCGGTGAGCATCTCGGCGGGCGGGCGGCCGTACAGGACGCCGATGCCGAAGGTCAGCGCCGCCAGCAGGAGGATCGCGACGGTGACGATCCCGCTGAACCGGGCGATCTTGCGGGTGAGCGGGGTCTGGACCGTGCCGGCCGTCCGCATCAGGCGGTGCACGTCGCCGATCTCCGTGGCGGCACCGGTGGCCACGACGATCCCGGCGCCCTGCCCGTTGGTGACCAGCGTCCCCGAGAAGGCCATGTTGCGCCGGTCCGCCAGCGCCGCCTCTCCGAGCGCCGCCGGGTCCTTGCCCACCGGAACGGACTCGCCGGTGAGCGCCGACTCGTCGACCGAGAGCTCGTCGGTGCGCAGCAGGCGCAGGTCCGCGGGGACCTTGTCGCCGGCCGCCAGCGCGACGAGGTCGCCGGGGACCAGCTCGGCCGCCGGCACGGTCACCGGCGCGCCGTCCCGGACGACGGAGGCCGTGGTGCGGGTCAGCGCGGACAGCGCGGTGAGCGCCGCCTCCGCGCGGGACTCCTGGACGAACCCGACGACGGCGTTGACGACCACCACGCCCAGGATGACCAGGGCGTCGGCGTGCTCGCCCAGCAGCGCGCTCGCGGCCGCCGACGCCAGCAGCACGTAGATCAGCGGGCTGTTGAACTGCAGCAGGAACCGCGCCGCCGGCCCCTGCCCGCGCGCCGCGGGCAGCTCGTTCGGCCCGTCCCGCGTCAGCCACTCCGCCGCTTCCGGCCCGCCGAGACCGCGCTCGGCGTCGGTGCCGAGCGCGGCCGCGACCTCCCTCGCCTGAGTGCGGTACGGCGCCTGCGCGGTCGTCATCCGAGCTTGGCCAGCCGCTCGCCGTGCTCCTCCGAGGTGATCTCACCGCGCGCGTAGCGGTAGGCGAGGGCGTACCCGATGTTCATGGCCGTACCTCCTGACGGCTCCACCGTCCTCCGGCGGGCATGGCGCCTGGCAGGGGCGAAGGTCCCGGGGACGAGCGACGCTCGGCCTCTGGTGTGGGCGTTCACTTGTGGTGGTGGTTCTTGTCGGTGTCGGCTTTGAGTTGTGCGGCGAGGGCGGCGGCTTGGGTGCGGCGGCTCATGCCGAGTTTGGTGAAGATGCTGGAGATGTAGTTCTTGACGGTTTTTTCGGCGAGGAAGAG
>NZ_JBEYYT010000514.1:0-5875 GCF_040645715.1 Spirillospora sp. NPDC046719
TTTTACGTTCCGTGCCAGGACGCGGTGCCGGGCTGGGACGCGGTGCCGTGCTAGGACGCGCTACCAGGCTGCTCCGCGCCCGCCGTGCCCGCCACGTTCGCGGCATGCTCCGCGGCCGCCGCAGCGGCGTTCAGCGTCCGGACCCGGCGCGTCTCCTGCGCCCGCTTGGCGAGGCTGTCGTCGTCCGGGTAGCGGATCTCCTCCAGCGACAGGCCGTGCGCCGGCGCCACGTTCACGCCCGAGTCCCGGACGCGCGCCGCCAGCACCTGGGCGGGCCACTCCACGTCGCGCCGCCCGTCCCCCACCATCAGCAGGGCGCCCACCAGCGCGCGGACCATCGAATGGCAGAACGCGTCCGCCTCGACCGTCGCGAGCGCCAGATGCGGGTCCCGGTCGTCGCGCGCCCACTCGTAGCGCAGCAGCTCCCGGATCGTCGTCGCGCCCTCCCGCTTGCGGCAGTACGCGGCGAAGTCGTTCTCCCCCACCAGCAGCCGCGCGGCCTCGTTCATACGGTCCAAATTCAGCGGACGCGGATGCCACAGCACGTCGTGGCGGCGCAGCGGCTCGACGCCCACCGGGTTGTCGCACACCCGGTACACGTACCGGCGTGCGAGCGCCGAGAACCGGGCGTCGAACCCCTCCGGGGCCACCGAGACCCGCCATACCCGCACGTCCGGCGGCAGCAGCCCGGCCAGCCGGCGCGGCATCGTCCCGTTGATCGCCGAGTACGCGGCGACCGGCACCACCAGATGCGCCACCTGCGCGCGCGCGTGCACGCCCGCGTCCGTGCGTCCCGCGACGGTCAGCATCGGCGGCGGATCCAGCCGCAGCATCCGCGCCAGGGCGTCCTCGATCACCCCTTGCACGGTGCGCTGGTTCGGCTGCCGGGCCCAGCCCGCGAAGTCCGTCCCGTCGTATCCGATGTCGAGGCGGAGTCGTACCAGTGCGGTCATGTCAGGTGGACTGTCCTTCGCCACTGCCCGTCCGTTCCCCCCGATGAGCCCGTGGTTTCATCGGGTCTTCCATTGACACGCTCCCCCGCCGTCCGCAGCCGCCTGACCTGACCATGCCCTCAAGTCTGACAAAGATCAGGCCCACCGTCTTACACCGACGGTGGGCCTGTTCATCTCGTGCCTACTCTTGACGTCCCGCGAACCCCGCGCACGCGGGGACCGGGAGGACGGCGGTCCGTAGCCCGGGGGCTACTTCTCGTCCTTGCCCTCTTCCGCCTCGTCGGCGCCGGTGGCCTCGGCGGTCGCCGGAGCCTCGGTCTCCTCGGCGGCGGTCTCCTCGGCGGGGGCCTCGGCCGGGGCGGCCTCGGTCGCCGGGGCGGCCTGCGCGGTCGCCGGGCCGGCCGACAGCTGCTCCTGCACCAGCTCGATCACGGCCATGGGGGCGTTGTCGCCCTTGCGCGGCCCGATCTTGGTGATGCGGGTGTAGCCGCCGGGGCGGTTCTCGAAGCGCGGCGCGATCTCGGTGAAGAGCTCGTGCACGACGCCCTTGTCGCGGATCGTGCGGGCCACCAGGCGACGGTTGTGCAGGTCGCCCTTCTTGGCCTTGGTGATCAGCTTCTCCGCCAGCGGGCGCACTCGCCGGGCCTTGGCCTCGGTGGTGGTGATGCGGCCGTGCTCGAACAGCGCCGTCGCCAGGTTCGCCAGGATCAGCTTCTGGTGCGCGGCGCTACCGCCGAGGCGGGGGCCCTTGGTGGGCTGCGGCATGTCTCGTCCTTCCTGCACCGGCCGTATCAGGTACCGGTGTCAGCTGGTTCCGGAACGGCCGGGGAACGTCGCCCCCGGCCGTCCGGAATCGGGTTTCTAGTACTGCTCGGTCTCGGCGTAGCTCTGGTCGTCGTCGCCGTAGTTGTCGGCCGCCGCGCTCGGGTCGAACCCGGGCGGGGAGTCCTTCAGCGACAGGCCCATGTCGTTGAGCTTCTGCTTGACCTCTTCGATCGACTTGGCGCCGAAATTCCTTATGTCGAGGAGATCCTGCTCGCTGCGGGCCACGAGCTCGCCCACCGAGTGGATGCCCTCGCGCTTGAGGCAGTTGTAGGAGCGGACCGTCAGGTTCAGCTCCTCGATCGGCAGGGCCAGGTCCGCGGCGAGCGCGGCGTCCGTCGGGGACGGGCCCATGTCGATGCCCTCGGCCTCGACGTTGAGCTCCCGGGCCAGCCCGAACAGCTCGACGAGGGTCTTGCCGGCGGAGGCCACCGCGTCGCGCGGCAGCATCGCCTGCTTGGTCTCCACGTCCAGGATCAGGCGGTCGAAGTCGGTGCGCTGCTCGACTCGGGTCGCCTCGACCTTGTAGGTGACCTTCAGCACGGGCGAGTAGATGGAGTCGATCGGGATCCGGCCGATCTCCTGGCCCGGCTGCTTGTTCTGCGCGGCGGAGACGTAGCCGCGGCCGCGCTCGACCGTCAGCTCCATCTCCAGCTTGGCCTTGTTGTTCAGGGTGGCGATGTGCAGGTCCGGGTTGTGGACCTCGACGCCCGCCGGCGGCGCGATGTCGGCCGCGGTGACCTCGCCCGGGCCCTGCTTGCGCAGGTACATCACCACGGGCTCGTCGTGCTCGGAGGAGACCACCAGCTCCTTGAGGTTCAGGATGATGTCGGTGACATCCTCCTTGACCCCGGGGACGGTGGAGAACTCGTGGAGCACGCCCTCGATCCGGATGCTGGTGACGGCCGCACCGGGGATCGAGGAGAGCAGCGTACGGCGGAGCGAGTTGCCGATCGTGTAGCCGAAGCCCGGCTCCAGCGGCTCGATGGTGAACCGCGACCGGTACTCGTCGACCTGCTCTTCGGTGAGAGTTGGACGCTGAGCGATGAGCATGTTGGTGCCTTCTTCCCGCGGTGCCCGCTATTTGACGACCGCGTTCTGGAGTGTTCCCCGTCCCACCAGGATGCCACGCGGAGCGCGGCATCCCGGTGGAACGCGGGGTCCTGCTTGTTGCGGAGCTCCTACTTGGAGTAGAGCTCGACGATCAGCTGCTCCTGGACGGGAGCGTCGATCTGCTGACGGACGGGCAGCGCGTGCACGAGGATCCGCATCTTCTCGCCGTCGATCCCGAGCCACGCCGGGACCTGGCGCTCGCCGACCTCGGCCTTGGCGACCTGGAACGGCGTCATCTCGAGCGACTTGCTCTTGACGTCGACGATGTCGGCCTCGCTCACCAGGAAGGACGGGATGTTGACCTTCCTGCCGTTGACCCGGATGTGGCCGTGGCGGATGAGCTGGCGGGCCATGTCGCGGGACTTGGCGAAGCCCGCGCGGTAGACCACGTTGTCGAGCCGGCGCTCGAGCAGGCGCAGCAGGTTCTCACCCGTCTTGCCGCCCTGGCGGTTCGCCTCGACGTAGTAGTTGCTGAACTGCCGCTCCAGCACGCCGTAGATGCGCTTGGCCTTCTGCTTCTCGCGCAGCTGCAGCAGGTACTCGGTCTCCTTGGGCCGACCGCGGCCGTGCTCACCCGGCGGGTAAGGACGGATCTCGATCGGGCACTTCGGGCCCTCGCACTTGCTGCCCTTGAGGAACAGCTTCATCTTCTCGCGGCGGCAGAGCTTGCAGTCCGCACCGGTGTAACGAGCCATTGTTCTGTGATCTCCCCTACGGCCTCAGACGCGGCGGCGCTTGGGCGGCCGGCAGCCGTTGTGCGGAACGGGCGTGACGTCCTGGATGGAGCCCACCTCCAGGCCGGTGGCCTGGAGCGAGCGGATCGCGGTCTCGCGACCGGAGCCGGGGCCCTTGACGAAGACGTCGACCTTGCGCATGCCGTGCTCCATCGCGCGCCGGGCGGCGGCCTCGGCGGCCTGCTGCGCGGCGAACGGGGTCGACTTGCGCGAGCCCTTGAAGCCCACGTGGCCCGAGGAGGCCCAGGAGATCACGTTGCCGTTGGGGTCGGTGATCGAGACGATCGTGTTGTTGAACGTGCTCTTGATGTGGGCGTGCCCGTGAGCGACGTTCTTCTTCTCCTTGCGGCGCACCTTCTTGGCGCCGACACGGCTCTTAGGAGGCATCTGCTCTCTCTACTCTCGAGGTCATCGATCCGGAGGACCGACTCCGGACTACTTCTTGCCGGCCTTCTTCTTGCCGGCCACGGTCTTCTTCTTGCCCTTGCGGGTGCGCGCGTTGGTCTGGGTGCGCTGGCCGTG
Source organism: Spirillospora sp. NPDC046719 (assembly GCF_040645715.1). NCBI lineage: Bacteria > Bacillati > Actinomycetota > Actinomycetes > Streptosporangiales > Thermomonosporaceae > Spirillospora > Spirillospora sp. NPDC046719. The sequence goes on from NZ_JBEYYT010000514.1 coordinate 4,145, forward strand.
GACGGGCAGACCGCGGCGGTGCCGGATGCCCTGGTAGCACCCGATCTCGATCTTCCGGCGGATGTTCCCCTGGATCTCGCGGCGCAGGTCGCCCTCGATCTGGTAGTTCTTCTCGATCCAGTCGCGGAGCTTGACCAGCTCGTCGTCGCCGAGCTGGTGCACCCGCAGGTCACCGCTGATGCCGGTGCCCTCCAGGGTCGCCAGGGCCCGGGTCCGGCCGATGCCGAAGATGTAGGTGAGAGCGACCTCGAGGCGCTTTTCGCGCGGGAGGTCGACGCCGAGGAGGCGTGCCATCTTGGGCAGTTCCCTTCATTTCGCGGAGGTATGGACGCATCGCCCCCGCACACACCCTGCCCGGGTGGCGGCCTCGGCCTCCGTCGTCCGAGGGTCTCCCTTCACACAGTGGTGCCGTACAACCCGATCACCGGGGATCCCGGTACGAGCTGTACGGCGACCTGTGCGAAGGCTGCGATGCGCTTGCTGTTGTGAACCGTCCGGCTGGTGCCGGTCAGCCCTGGCGCTGCTTGTGGCGCGGGTCGGAGCAGATGACCATGACCCGGCCGTGCCGGCGGATGACGCGGCACTTCTGGCAGATCTTCTTGACGCTCGGCTTGACCTTCACTGGGTCTCCTAGAGATAAGGGTCACCCCCGCGCCGCCACGCACGGGGAAGGCAACCCCAGTGGGATTACTTGTAGCGGTAGACGATCCGACCGCGCGTGAGGTCGTAGGGGCTCAGCTCCACAACGACGCGGTCGTCCGGCAGGATCCGGATGTAGTGCATCCGCATCTTGCCGCTGATGTGGGCGAGCACCTTGTGCCCGTTGTCGAGCTCCACCCGGAACATGGCGTTCGGGAGGGACTCGATGACGGTGCCCTCGATCTCGATGGCCCCTTCTTTCTTGGGCATGTCCTCCGCGCTTCACTGATCGGCTCATTGGACCCGGCCCGAGACCCCGCGAGGGGGACGGCCGCGCCCGTGCCACGACGCGGACGCATCGAGAACAAGGGGAACAGGCGGCCGACAACGGACCGGCACAGCAGTCTACGGCACCGAACCGCCCAATGCGAAATCAACGCATGATATGGGTCCGGAGACTGCTTCCGAGTCAAGCATACCTCGCTCGCGCGTTGTACCTTTCAGGAGAGATACGTCGGAGGAGGGTCAGCATGCCGAGCTATGACTTCGCGCTGATCCTGAGCCGTCCCCTCTACGAGGACGAGCTGGACCCGCTGTTCGACCGGACGCACGGCGCCGTCACCGTGTCCATCATCAGCGAGCCGCAGCACGCCGACCGTCCGGGCAACGCCTCGTGCGCCTGGCAGGGCGCGACCCTCGCCGCCGCCATCATGGAGGTGGTCGAGCACGTCGAGGCCAGCGCGGAGGGCCTGCACGTGCTGCAGGTGGAGGCCGACCCGCTGCTGACGATCCGCGACATCGCCGACCGCGTCGGCAAGTCCGCGGACTCGGTCCGGCACGCGATCACCGGCGCCCGCGGCGCCACCGGGTTCCCCGCGTCCGAGATCTCCACGGCGGGCCACCGGCTGTGGCGCTGGTCGAAGGTCGCCGCCTGGTACGGCGTCGACGACCCGCAGCTCGTGGAGGCCAAGCCGACGGTGCAGGCGATCAACGGCTGGCTGGCCCTGCGCGTCGTCGTCCCCGACGTGGCGCCCGCCCCCGAGGTCGTGACCTCGGCCCTGTCCCGGGTGATACCCCACGTCGCCAGATACA
>NZ_JBEYYT010000515.1:0-5869 GCF_040645715.1 Spirillospora sp. NPDC046719
TCATGGGCCGCCATGACGACGGCACGCCGCGACTCGGCGGTCAGTCGGCGACGAAGCGCATCCCGCCGCGGCGGCGGTCGTGCTCGCGCTGCCGCCGGACGACGTACGTCCCCGGAGCGCAGCCCGACGCGCCGTGCTCGGGATGCAGCAGGTAGACGACCTCCGTGGCCGTGAACACGCCGATCGCGAGGAGGGTGTCGTCGAACACGGTCGCCGTCCAGCGGCAGGTGCCCGGCTCCGCGACGAGCGTGTGCGTGTTGCCGCCGGCCTCGGCGCGCAGCAACTCGACGCCCTCCGGTGGGACGTCCCGCCAGCGGCTGGGGAGGCCGAACCCCGCCGGCTCGTCGGGCGCGGGCCGCACCGCCGGCGCGACGGCGTCCAGCGGGATCACGATCAGGTCGCCCTGGGCCTGGAGGCCGTCGACGACGGGGATGCGCATCGACCGCTCCAGATGGTCGAGCACGGCGACACCGGTCTGCCGGGAAAGGGACGCGAGGGTCTGTTCCATGGTCATCACCTTCAGGTTCGGCGGGCGAGGAGGGAGTACTGCTCGGCGGACAGCCCGTACGTCCAGGCCGCCGCGGCGACCGGGTCGGCGATCGCGCCCGGCACGGTCAGCCCGTACCGGCGGCGCCGCCCGTCGCGCTCGACCGACCCGTTGACGGCCAGCAGCACGCGGGTGTCCGGCCGCATGTCGTAGAGCCGCAGCTCGGAGCCCGGGTTGCCGGGGTCGGGCGCGGCGCCGACGAGCCGCAGGCCGGCGCCCTCGATGTAGGCGGGCCAGCCGAGGCGCTCGATCGCGCACCGCCGGACCTCGACGTTCGCCTCCCGGTCGATGCGCTCCGGCGACGGGTCGCCGACCACCCAGGACGGCACCGGGGTGCCGTGCCAGACGTGCACGTCCCAGCCGTCGGCGTAGCGGATCGCCGGGCCGTCCGGGGCGTGCAGGCGCACCTCGCCGTCGTCCCCGCACGGCTCGGTGCGGACGGCGACGGGCCGCTCGGACACCGCGCACACGTCCTCGTACGGCCACCACCAGCCGGCCGACGTCAGCGCGGCCCCCCACAGATCGAGGGCTCTGACCTGCTCGGACGTGAACGGAACGCCCGCGACCCGGCGCATGACGTCGTAGTAGGCGAACCAGGAGACGCACAGCCTTTCGTACCAGGTGGCCGCCGCGCGCTTCGGGTCGTGCGCCGCACGCGCGGCCATCCCCAGCGTGTCCCGCACCGAGCGGGCCAGCGAGACCTGCACCTGCTGCCGGAACAGGCCGGCCAGGCCGGAGCTATGCCCCCTGATCACGTCGTCGAGGTCGAGGCGCAGGCCGAGCGCTGAGGCGGCGAGTGCGCGCGCGGCGGGCCCGTCGAAGACGTGCGGCCCGTCCGGGCGCGGGCGCATGCCGGGCGGGACGGTCTCGAAGGCCGCGAGCGGCGAGGGAACCCAGTGGAAACGGGGCGGATCGAGTCCGGCCAGGCGGTAGAGGCCGGAGATGGCCGCTTCGGCGGCCGGACGGTCGGCGGACCGCGCGGACAGCGCCCGGCCCAGCCATTCATCGCGGATGGCGGCAGCGTCCCGCTGCACGGCTCCGCTCATCGGATGCGGGCGGCGACGCCCCTTTCATCGATCATGCCCGCATGGTGACAGACCCCCGCCCGCCCTGTCCACAGGCTTCCAGCCCGTTCCACATCAAGGCGCCCAAGCGCCCGACACCTCGCACCCGGCGGGCCGCCGGGAACCTCTCAGGGTTCTTTCACCGAACTCTGAACCGGGGGACGTAGACCGGCCGTCGCCTCTGGGCTGCTGTTCCGTCGCGCCGTTCCGCGGCACCGACCAGGCCGACGCCCTCATCGTCGACGACGACGGCGAACCGGTATGGTTCCGCGGCTCGAACGACCTCGTCACGGACCTGCGCGTGCAGACCTACAAGGGCGACCCGGTGCTGACCTACTGGGAGGGCGCGCGGCTCACCGGAGGGCACGGCGCCGGCAACGGGATCGTCCTCGACCGCACCTACAGCAAGATCGCCGAGGTCCGGGCCGGGGACGGCATGGACGGCGACCTGCACGAGTTCCAGCTCACCGACCGCGGCACCGCGCTGCTCACCGCGTACCCCGAGGTGACCGCGGACCTGCGGCCGATCGGCGGCCCCCGCGACGGGACCCCGGTCATGGAGATGACCGGGGCCGGCTCCTACCGCGCGTACCGCTCGCCCTGGTCCGCGCGGCCCGCGGCGGCACCGGCCGTCGCCGTCGCGTCGGTGTCCGGCGGCCGGATGCGGGTGCACGTCAGCTGGAACGGCGCCACCGACGTCGCGGCCTGGCGGTTCCTCACCGACGCGGACGCGGCCCGCCTCACGGCCGCCGCGACGGTCCGGCGCACCGGATTCGAGACGGCCGCCACGATGCCCGTCGCGCCGCGCGACGTCGCCGAGGCGCTCGCCGCGAACGGCGGCGTCATCGGCCGGTCCGCCGTCCAGGCCGTCAGCGTCTGAGCCGCGCCGCGCCGGGGACCGCCGCGCGGCCGGGTCAGTCCGCCGGGGGCCGGCTCAGCGTCGAGTTCAGCGCCCGCAGCCGGTCCAGCTCGCGGCGGTCCCGCTTGGTCGGGCGCCCCGCACCCCGGTCGCGGCGCCCGATCGGCACCAGCGCCTCGCGCGGCGGCGGGGGCGGGCTCTTGTCGATCAGGCACTCGGCCGCCGCCGGCGCCCCCACCCGCTTGCGGACGATCTTCTGCACGACCACGATCCGCTCCCGGCCGTCGTGCCGCAGCCGCACCTCATCGCCGATCTTCACCGCGGTCGCCGGCTTCGCCCGCTCGTCGTTCACCCGCACGTGCCCCGCGCGGCAGGCCGTCGTCGCCATCGACCGCGTCTTCAGCAGCCGGACGGACCAGATCCACAGATCGACCCGCACCGTCCCCTCGTCCGCCATGCCCTGGAGTCTATTGACCGCGTCAACGGCTTATCGGGATCACCGGTTCGCCGTGATCCACGCGTCCGCGCGCTCCCACTGCGCGTACAGCCAGTTGATCCGCGCCTCCCGCCCCTCCGGGACGTCCTCGGCGGCGATCCGCCACCACCGCGCGCGGACCGGCTCCGTCAGCGGCACCCGCCGCCAGATGTCCCGGACCGAGGCCATCCGATCGAGGCCCACGTGCGCGACGAACACCACGTCCGCGCCGGGCGCCGCGTCGATCGCCGCGAGGACGCCGCCGGGACGCGGCGGCATCAGGTTCCGCATCCGCGCCGCCCGGACCGCGTCGCGCCGCCGGTGCCGGCGCGCCAGCCGCCGGATCGCCCGGCGCCGCCGCTCCGGCGAGAAGTTCCCGCCCTCCGGGAAGATCAGCAGCGCGTCCCGCGGCCCGAGGCCCTCCGCCAGCCGCCCGATCCGCTCCGTCGCGCCGCCGCGCCCCACGAACACGTTCGGCAACCGGTTCGCCGCGATGTCGATGCACGGATCCAGCTGCAGCTCCCCCTTCATCACCACCCGCGGCCGCCGCCGGTACCCGGTCAACAGGTGATGGACGAGGATCAGCGCGTCGCCCGGCCCCGCGTGCCGGCTGAGGACGATCACCGGCCGGTCCGCGTTCGCCCCGTCCCCGCTCCCCTCGTCCTCGACCCGCAGCCCGAGCCGCCGCCCCGCCACCGCGTACAGGCCCGCCACGTAACGGCGGATCACGTCGTAATGCCGCTCGTCGCGCCCGCGCCCCGTGCACCACAGCCACGCGCACTCCAGCACCGCCGCCGACTCCCGCGTCCCCCACGCCAGCGCGAACCACAGGAACCGGACGACCCGCCTGCGCCTCCTCCCGAACAGCACCCCGAAGAACCACACGACGGGGAAGGCGACCACCACCAGCAAGGTCAGCAGGAACAGCACCGGCGTGCAGACCAGACGCCGGACGACGGGGGGAGGCACCATCTCACACCTGCTCTTCGAGATACCTCATCGACGCCGCGTAGGCCCGCTCTATATGCCCCGCGATCCCCGAGGCGTCCCGGTACCGCATCTGCGAATAGTCGACGCCCGCCTTCTGCCGCTTCCCGCCCGCCGGCAGGACGTGCACCTCCAGCCCGTCCGGCAGCGCCGCCATCTCCTCGAAGAACCGGTGCCGCCGCGCGATCTCGAACGCCACCATCCCCACCTCCCACGGCCTCCGCGGCGGCACCAGCGCCCGCTCGACCCGTCCCACCTGCAGCACGTAGATCCTCGTCGCGCCCAGCGACACCGCCCGCCCCACCGGGATGCTGTGCACCAGCCCGCCGTCGAAGTAATGCCGCCCGTCCACCTCGACCGGCGGCAGCAGCCCCGGCGCCGCGCACGACGCCAGCACCGCCGGGATCACCGGCCCCTGCGAGAACCAGTGCCCCATCGCAGTCTCGATCCCCGCCGCGACGCACTGGAACGGGACCGCCATCTCCTCGAACTCCCGCACCGGCAGCATCCCGTCCAGCATCCGCCGCAGCGGCTCCGCCGAATGCAGATGCGTCCCCGACCGCGCAAGCGTCCACAACCGCTCCCACACCCGCGCCCCGAACACCTCCCGCGCCGCGTCGTCCGACCACACCCCGGTCAGCCGCCCCACCGCCGTCTCCGGGTCCGCCGCGACGAACGCCCCGTTCAGCGCCCCGATCGACGTCCCCACCACCAGGTCGGGCCGCACCCCGGCCTCCTCCAGCGCCCGCAGCATCCCCACCTCGTGCGCGCCGAGCACGCCCCCGCCGCCCAGCACGAACGCCGTCCCGCCCGTCTCCGCCACCGTCCCTCCTTAGCCGCCCCCGTTCATCCCCGAAGAAATCAACCCAAATCAGGCCCGCCTTGCCGCCGGCTTGACTCTCACACCGATGTGAGGCCCTACCGTCCCGTGGCATGACGACCCCGACATCCGGGCGGCGCGCGTCGATCATCCACGGTTACGGCGCCACCCCCGCGGACCACTGGTTCGGCCGGCTCGCCGAGCGGCTCCGGCAGGCCGGCGTCCCCACCACGATCCCGGCCCTCCCGACCCCCGAGACACCCGACCCCGCCGAGTGGACGGCCGCCGTCCGCGCCGACGTCGGCACCCCCGACGAGGGCACGGTCATCGTCGCGCACAGCCTCGGCTGCCTCACCGTCCTGCGCTACCTGCGCGCGCTCCCGTCCCCGTGGCGCCTCGGCGCCCTCGTGCTCGTCGCCGGTTTCGTCGACCCGCTGCCCGCACTCCCCGAACTGGACGCCTACATCGCGGACGGCTGCGACGTCGAGGGCCTCGCCGCCCACGTCGACCGGCTCACGATCCTCCGCTCCGACGCGGACCCGTACGTCCCGACCGGCCACACCGACCGCCTCGCACGCCTGCTCGGAACGACCGCCGAGATCGTCCCCGGCGCCGGCCACTTCCTGGCCTCCGACGGCATCACCGACCTACCCCAGGCCCTGCAGGCCCTGCCGGGCATAGGGGCCAGCGGGGCCAGCGGGGGCACCACGAACGGGGCGGCTGCCACGGCCTGAAATGATCAGAGCGGGAGGTCGTCTATGCGCCTGCGCGTGACTCCGCTCCTGGTCTGCACCAGCCCGGCGATTCGGATCCACAGGCTGTGGATAGAGACTGAGGGCTTCCTTAGGGCGCCGGGCATCGAACACTCTTAAGGCTGAAGCAGCACAAGGCACATTAGGCAATCATTATCTTTCTCGTTCGAGTGATGAACGTGGAAGCGTTAGCGGCGGCGGCCTTGCGCTAGGCCATCGCATTGACCTTGATCGGGTATCGGACGGGCCATGTAAGGGTCTTGCGATAAACGGCGAGAGGGGTGTTCGGGTGGTGGGGTGGCGCTTGCGTACGGGGCCGCCCCTCCAAAGTCAAGGGCGCCTTCGGCGTCGCTTCGCGATGGACT
>NZ_JBEYYT010000516.1:0-5788 GCF_040645715.1 Spirillospora sp. NPDC046719
CGCCGCTGCCGCCGACGCCGGTCGACGGCGTGTCGGCCGCGGGCGCCGAGGAGCCGCAGCGCGAGAGGGTCAGCCTGATCCGCCGGCATCCGAAGCGGCGCCCCGGCGGGCCGCAGGTGCTCGGGGTCAACTGCAAGAACGAGCACTTCAACGACCCGCGCGCGCACTACTGCGCGGTCTGCGGGATCTCGATGCTCCAGCTCACGCTGTCGCCGTTCCACGGGCCGCGGCCGCCGCTCGGCGTGCTGCTGCTGGACGACGGGCAGGCGGTCCCGCTCGAGGACGATCACCTCATCGGGCGGCGCCCCGACCGGGCGCCCGAGGTCGCCGAGGGCCGCGCGCACCCGCTCCGGATGACCGACGCCGAGGAGTCGATCTCCCGCCGGCACGTCCTCGTCCGGCTGGAGGAATGGCAGGTCAACGTGGTCGACCTCGGATCGGCCAACGGGACGGCGGTGCGCGCGCCCGGCGCCGCGGACTTCGTCCGGCTGCCGTCCGACACCCCGGTCGAGCTGGCGCCGGGCGCGACCGTCCGGGTCGGCCTGACCCGCACGTTCCGGTTCGAGTCCAACCGGAAGGTCTGATTCGGCTTGGCCGGAACCGGACGCGCACCGGGCGGGCGCCCGCCGCGTCACATCCACCGTGCCTGACGGCGCTCCCACCGCGGCCGGGTCCCCGGCCGCCCCCTCCGAAAGGACACCGATGCGAACACGGCCCATGGGCGGTATCACCTTCGCCCATCCGCCCGCATTCTGGACCGGGTTCATCGCCTGCGTCGCGGGCGTCGCCCTGCACCTGCCGATGTACATCGACTCGGCGGACATGCACTACAACATGCGCGGGATGTCGATGGACGCCCCGATGCTGACCGGGATGGCGCTCATCGTGGTCGGCCTGGCGCTCACCGCGTACGGGCTCATCCCGCGCGGTCTCGCCGCGTCCCGCCGCGACGGCGAGGTGCGCGTCCGCGCGGCGCACGACGCGCCGTTCCGGCGGGCGCACATCGGGCTCGTCATCGTCATGACGACGGCGGTGACGATCGACGCGATGAAGCCGATCACGCTGTCGTTCGTGGCGCCGGGGATGGGCAAGGAGTACGGGCTGAAGTCGGCCCTCAACCCCGGCGGGCACTGGCCGGTCGCGCTGCTGCCGCTGTTCGGCCTGACCGGGACGGTCGCCGGCTCGTTCCTGTGGGGCTGGCTCGGCGACCGCATCGGGCGGCGCTCCTCCATCCTGCTGGCCGGGGTGATGTTCGTGACCACCGCGGTCTGCGGGGCGATGCCGTCCTTCTCCTGGAACCTGGCGATGTGCCTGCTGATGGGCCTGGCGGCGGGCGGGATGCTGCCGATCACGTTCTCGCTGCTGGCGGAGATGATCCCGGGCCGGCACCGCGGCTGGGTGATGGTGCTGATCGGCGGGAACCTGGCGCTGGCCTACGCGATCACCAGCTCGCTGTCGTCGGCGCTGGTCCCGCACTACTCATGGCGGATCCTGTGGCTGCTCGGAATGCCGACCGGGGTGCTGCTGATAGCGCTGAACCACTGGATCCCTGAGTCGCCGCGGTTCCTGCTGGCGCACGGCCGGGAGGACGAGGCCCGCACGATCATGTCCCGGTACGGCGCCATCGAGGACGTGCCGGAGACCGAGGCCGAAGCGTCGAGGCCCGCCGCTGAGGGGCGCGCCGGGGAGGCGCCCGTCGAGGAGCGTGAGGAGGCCGCGCACGGCGGCGGCTTCACGCCGCTGTTCCGGCCCCCGTTCGCCGGACTCAGCATCGCGGTGGTGGTGCTGGGGCTGGGCATCGGCCTGGTCACCTACGGGTTCCAGCTGTGGATCCCGTCGAACCTGCAGAGGCTCGGCCTGGCCCAGAAGTCGGCCGACGCGGCGCTGCGCGACTCCTCGCTGCTGGGGCTGCCGCTGGTGTTCGTCGCGGCCGCGATGTACGGGCTGTGGAGCGCCAAGAAGACGATCATCGTGCTGACCGCGCTGACCGCCGCGGCGCTGGTGGCCTTCTCCTTCTCCGGCGAGTCCCTCGCGCACGACCGGACGTGGCTGTACGTGCTGCTGGCCGGCCCGATCGTCGGGACCGCCACGATCGCCGCGGTGCTGGCCGCCTACAGCTCGGAGATCTACCCGACGCGGATCCGCTCGCGCGGCTCCGGCCTGTCGGCGGGGGTCGGCAAGCTCGGCGGGGTGGTCGTCACGATCGTGCTGGTGGTGGGCGCGACGGTGCCGTCCATCAACACGACCGCGCTGCTCGGCGCCGTCCCGCTGCTGCTCGCGGTGCTCGTCGTCGCGGCGTTCGGGGTGGAGACGAAAAGGCGCGCGGTCGGCGCGGCGGCTCCCGCCGCGCAGCCCGCCGACGCCTGACCCCGGTCAGCCCCCGAGGCGGGCGGCGGACTCCAGCAGCAGCGCATGGACGAACGCCTGCGGGATGTTGCCGCGCAGCTGCCGCTGCCGGACGTCGTACTCCTCGGAGAACAGGCCACTGGTGGCGCAGCCGGACCGGGTCCGCTCGAACGTGCGCAGCGCGCGAGCGGTCTCGCCCTGGCGGTGCTCGGCGAGGGCGAGGAAGAACCCGCACAGGCTGAAGGAGCCCTCGGCGACCCCGAGGGGCTCGTCGCCGACGCGGTACCGGTAGACGAAGCCCTCCTGGACGAGGTCCGAGCGGACCGCCTCCAGGGTGGCGACGGTGCGCGGGTCGTCGTACGGCAGGGCGCCGCGCAGCGGCGGGATCAGCAGCGCGGCGTGCTCGCGGTCGTCGCCGGGGGCCCGCTTCCACCGTCCGCCCGGGGCGAGCGAGGTGCGGGCGGTCTCGTCGAGGACGGCGTCGGCGAGGGCGTTCCAGGAGGACGCCTCCGCCGGCCCGGCCAGGAACCGGGCGGCGCGGCGCAGGCCCGCGACGCAGCTGAGCCGCGAGTGGGTCCACAGGTCGTCGCGGGTCTCCCAGATGCCGGCGTCCGGCTCCTTCCAGCGGCGGGCGACGGCGTCGACGGCGACGCGGGCCGCCTCGAACTGCCCGGGGCCGGGCGCCTCACGCTCGGCGGCCGCCGCGAGCAGCAGCAGCACCTCGCCGAGCGCGTCCAACTGGAACTGGGAGCTGGCGCGGTTGCCGGTGACGGCCGTGGCGCCGGGATAGCCGGGCAGGTCGCTGTCGCGCTGCTCGGGGATGTCCGCGCCGGTCACGGTGTAGGCGGGCTTGAGGCGGTCGCCGTCGGCGAGGACGCGGGCGGTGACGAACTCGGCCGCGGTGCGCAGCAGCCGCGGCGGCCCGCCGTGCACGGCGACGGCGCGCCCGGCGAAGCACTGGTCGCGGATCCAGGCGTACCGGTAGTCGTAGTTGCGGCCCTCGTCGGAGCGCTCGGGCAGCGCGGTGGTCGCGGCGGCGACCATCCCTCCGCCGCTGCTGGTGAGCCCGGTGAGCACCGAGTAGGCGAGGCGCGCGTCGTGCGGGGCGATGGTGTCCTCGCAGGACGGGACGTCGTCGCGCCAGGCGCGTTCGGTGGCGTCCCAGAGCGCGGCCGGGTCCAGGGCGCCTTCGGAGGCGCCTTCGGCGATCTCGAGGACCAGGTCGCGGGACTCGCCCTCGGCGAGGTCGAAGGTCAGGGCGAGGACGGGCCCGCCGTCGGTGTTCTCCCGCACCACCGCCTCGTCGCCTCCGCGCCAGCGGATCCGGGCGGGACCGCTGCGGGCCGTCCATTCGCCGCCGTGGTGGTGCAGGTCCCGCATCCGCTCGTGGCGGCCGCCGGCGCGCACGTCCAGCACGGCGCGGATGCGGGCGGCGCCGCGCACCGCCCGGCAGCGGCGCAGCACCACGGCGCGGTCGCGGGCGGCGGGGCGGGCGAGGGCCTCGCGGCACTCGACCATGCCCCCGTCGCCGGTCACCCAGCGGCTGCGCCAGATCAGCCCGCGGTCCTCGTAGTAGCCGCCCCACACCCACCGCTCTGCGACGGGCTGGACGACGTAGTCACCGGGGCCGCCGAGGAGGCCGCCGAACGCGGCGGGCGAGTCCCAGGCGGGGAAGCACATCCAGGCGTACTCGCCCTGCGGCCCGACCAGGACGCCGCGCTCCCCGTCGGCGATCAGCGCGTAGTCGCGCAGCGCCTTCGGCAGCGAGTCCCGTCCGCCCGTGCCTCCCACCGTGACCTCCTCCGCCTCGTGCCGTCGTGCGTCGAGGGGGTCACTACCCGAGAAGGCGCCGCCGATCCGGGGTGATCGCCCGCACCGACAACTTTTTTTGTCTTGACAACTCATACTGTCGGTGCCCATGATGGACGCATGCTGGACGTGACGGTGATCGAGGAGGCCGGGGCGGCGGCCGCGTCGCTGGACCCGATGCGGGCGCGGCTCCTGGCGGAGCTGGCCGAGCCGCTGTCGGCGGCGGCGCTGGCCGCGCGGGTCGGGCTGCCGCGGCAGAAGGTGAACTACCACCTGCGGGCGCTGGAGCGGCACGGGCTGGTGGAGCTGGTCGAGGAGCGCCGCAAGGGCAACATGACCGAGCGGCTCATGCGCGCCACGGCGGCGTCGTACGTGATCTCGCCGCTGGCGCTGCCGGGCCTGCAGCCCGACCCCGCGCGGCACCGCGACGCGCTGTCGGCGCGCTGGCTGCTGGCGCTGGCGGCGCGGCTGGTCCGCGACGTCGGCGCGCTCATCACCGGTGCGGAGCGGGCGAACAAGCGGCTGGCCACCTACGCGCTGGACGGCGAGGTCCGGTTCGCCTCGGCCGCCGACCGGGCGGCGTTCGTGGAGGAGCTGACCGCCGGCGTCGGCGCGCTGGTGCGCAAGTACCACGACGCGTCGGCGGAGGGCGGCCGCCCGCACCGCGTCGTCATCGCCCTCCACCCCTCCCTCAAGGCCGAGCCCGCCGCCGGAGGCCGGGCGGAGGAGGGCGACCCGCCGGGCATCGAGCAAAACCGCGGCGCGGCGGACGCGGACGGGGCCTGAAGGCCACCCGCCGCCGCGCGGCATGACGGCACACGAGCCGCGAAGAGAACGGCACACCAACGGAACGGGCGCGCGGGCAGCGCGCCGGAGCGAGGAGCACGCCATGGCGAAGGAATTCGAGATCGTCCGCGAGTTCGAGGTCGACGCGCCGCCCGAGCGGATCTGGGACGCGATCACGGCGAACACGGCCGGGTGGCTGTGGCCGACCGAGTACGAGCCGCGCGAGGGCGGCGCGGCGGGCTTCGGCTCGACCGTGGCCACCTGGGACCCGCCGCACCGGCTGGTCGTCCGGTCCGAGTCCCCCGAGGAGCTGAAGGCGGTCGGGCAGTCGCTCAACCAGCTCGACCACCTGATCGAGCCGCGCGAGGGCGGCCGGTCCTGGGTCCGCTACGTGCACAGCGGGATCTTCGTGGAGAACTGGGACGACCAGTACGACGGCGCGAACAAGCACACCGACTTCTACCTGCACACGCTGCGGCAGTACGTCACGCACTTCCCGGGGATGCCCGCGGTGCACACCGACGTGCAGGGCCCGGCGGCGTCCACGGCGAAGGACGCGTTCGAGACGGTCGGCCGGGCGCTCGGGCTGGGCGCGTCGGCGGCGGACGGCGCGTCCGAGGGCGACCGGGTGCGGGTGGACCTGCCTGGCGCCGGCGAGGTGGACGCGGTGGTCGACTTCCGCAACGAGAACTTCCTCGGCCTGCGCACCGGCGACGCGATGTACCGGTTCTTCGGCCGCAACGCGTGGGGCGCGCCGGTCGGGGTCGCGCTGCACCGGTTCGCCGCCGGCGCGTCCGGCGACGAGGACGCGACGCGCAAGGCGTGGCAGAGCTGGCTGGACGGCCTG
>NZ_JBEYYT010000517.1:0-5775 GCF_040645715.1 Spirillospora sp. NPDC046719
GACCGTCACCTCCGCCGCCCCGTCCGCCACCGCCAGCGACTCGTACTCCCAGTCCGTGTAGCCCAGGCCGTGCCCGAACGGGTACGCGACCTGCTCGGGCGCGTAGTGCAGGTAGCCGATCGCGGCGCCCTCCGCGTACGGCAGCGACCCGTCCTCGCCGGGAACCGGCGACAGGATCCCGTCCTCCGACACCGGGAACGTCGTGGGGAGCCGCCCGCCCGGCTCGGCCGCGCCGGTGAGGACGTCGGCGATGGCGTCGCCGCCCTCCTGGCCCGGCAGCCACGCCCACAGCACCGCCGCGACCTCGTCCCGCCACGGCATCAGCACGGGCGCGCCCGCGTTCACCACCACCACCGTGCGCGGGTTGGCGGCGGCGACGGCGGACACCAGCTCGTCCTGGCGGCCGGGCAGCGCCAGCGTCGTCCGGTCGAAGCCCTCGCTCTCCACGTCGTCGTTCGTGCCGACGACCACGATCGCCGCGTCGGCGGCGCGGGCGGCCTCGACCGCCGCCGCCAGCTCCTCGTCCTCGGGCAGGTGCGGCTCGTGGTACCCGATGCCGAACGCCGTCAGGAACGATCCGGCCTTGTAGGCGCGCCGCAGCTCCACCGGGACGCCCCGCCCGGCCGCGAGCTCCACCTCGACGCGGTGCTCCGGCGGGCGCATCATCGCCTCGACCGGGTCGCCGCCGTCCAGGGCCAGGTTCACCGTCGCCGTCGTGTCCGCGACCCGCACCTCGTACTCGCCGACGCCCGCGACCGCGAACGTGTGGACGCCGTCCGCCGCGGGCGTCACCCGGGCGCGGACGACGATCTGCGCCGTCCCCTCCGGGACGCCCTCGAAGAACATGAAGCGGGCCGCCCCGCGGTGCTCGGAGTCGACGATGGCGCCGTCCGCGTCGACGAACTCCAGCCGCACGCCCGGCTCACCCGTCTCCGGGTCGGCCGCCATGTCCAGCGGCAGCGCCGCCAGCCGCTCGTGCGGGTAGACGCCCGCGCGCACCGTCAGCTCGGTGTCGGCGCCGAGCGCGCGGCGCAGGCCGTCCACCGGCGAGACGACGTGCTCGGGGTTCACGTGCGCGCTGCCGCCGCCCTGCGCGCTGAACCGCACCGCGTTCGGGCCGATCAGCGCCAGCCTGCCGGGCACGTTCAGCGGGAGCACGCCGCCCTCGTTGCGCAGCAGCACGCACGCGCGCGCCGCGAGCGCGCGCAGCTGGGCGGGCGCGTCGGGAGGCGTCGTCACGGGCGCCGGCTCGGGGAACCCGTCCAGCGCGCCGACCCGCGCGGCCAGCCGCAGGATCCGCAGCACCTTGTCGTCGACCAGCTCCTCGGCCACCTCGCCGTCGCGGACGGCCGCGACGAGCCTGTCCCGCCAGGCGTTGCCGGGCATCCCCGGCATCTCCAGGTCCATGCCGGCGTTCGCGCTCGCCGCGGTCGACCGGATCGCCGTCCAGTCCGACATCAGCACGCCGTCGAACCCCCAGCGCTCCTTCAGCACGCCGGTCAGCAGCGCGCGGTTCTCCGTCATCGTCGTGCCGTTGACCTTGTTGTAGGCGGCCATCACCGCCCACGCGCCCGCCTTCACCGCGTCCTCGAACGGGCGCATGTACACCGCGTCCAGGGTCGCGTCGTCGATCCGGGCGTCGTACGACATCCGGGCGGTCTCGGAGTCGTTGCCGACGAAGTGCTTCACGGTCGCCGCGACCCCGGCCGACTGCACGCCCTTCACGAACCCGACGCCGATCCGCGCGGTGAGCAGCGGGTCCTCGGAGTAGTTCTCGAAATGCCGGCCGCCGAGCGGGGTCCGGTGCAGGTTGATCGTCGGCGCGAGCTGGACGTGCACGCCCTTGTCCCTGGCCTGGGCGCCGTTCAGCCGGCCCGCGCGCTCGGCCAGCTCCGGGTCCCACGTCGCGGCGAGCGCCGTCGGGCTCGGGAACAGCAGGCTCGTGCTCCGCTCGTCCCACGCCGTGCCGCGGACGCCGCTCGGGCCGTCCGACAGCACCACCTTCCGCAGCCCGATGCCCGGGATCGGGCGCAGCGACCAGAAGTCGGCCCCGCTCAGCAGATGGACCTTCTCCTCGAGCGTCAGCTGGGCGAGCCGCTCGCGCAGGCCGGACTCGTCGACGGACATCGAACCTCCTCCTGTATCCGAACGCCGCCCACCCTATTTTCCGATACCGAGTACTCGGTAGGTTTGTTATTCGTACGTTATTTCTGGTCTGCGTAGAGTGAGGTGGCGTGAGGACCGGCACGGATCGGCGGCGCGGCTACGCCGCGGGCGACGCCAGGCGCGAGCGCATCCTGCACATCGCGACCCAGGAGTTCGCCGAACACGGCTACCGCGGCACGTCGCTGGCCCGGGTCGCCGAACGCGCCGGGCTGTCCCAGCCCGGCCTGCTGCACCACTTCCGCACCAAGGAGCAGCTGCTGGTCGCCGTCCTCGAACTGCGCGACCGGCGGGACATGGAGCGGTTCTTCGCCGGCGACGAGGGCGCCGGCGGCCTCGACCTGCTGACCGCGCTGGTCCGGGTCGTGGAGCACAACAGCCGCACGCCCGAGCTCGTCCGGCTCTTCGTGGTGCTGACGAGCGAGGCCGTCACCGCCGGGCACCCCGCCCGGGACTGGGCCCGCGCCCGCTACGCGCGCCTGCGCGCGTGGGTCGCCGACGCCCTCCGCCGTGCCGCCGACGCCGGCGAGCTGCGCGCCGGCCTCGACGCCGACGCCACCGCCGCCCGGATCATCGCCATCATGGACGGCCTCCAGACCCAGTGGCTCCTCGACCCGGACCGCATCGACATGCCCGCCCTCTTCCGGGCCCACGTCGACGACCTTCTGGAAACCCTCCGTCCCCACAAGGCGTGAACCCGAGCCACCGGTCACGGGACGGCCCGGGTGCATGGGGGCGTCCCCCGGGTCAGCTCCTGCGCATGCCTTCGCTGATCTTCTCGGCGGCGGCGACGACGGGGGCGGCGTGGAGGCGGCCCGGGGAGCGGGTGAGGCGTTCGAGGGGGCCGGAGACGGAGACGGCGGCGATGACGCGGCCGCCGGCGCCGCGGATGGGCGCGGAGACCGACCCGACGCCCTGCTCGCGCTCGCCGACCGACTGGGCCCAGCCGCGGCGGCGGACGGAGGCGAGCGTGGTCGCCTCGAACTTGGCGCCGCGCAGGCCGCGGTGCATCCGGTCCGGCTCCTCCCAGGCCAGCAGGATCTGGGCGGCGGACCCGGCGGTCATGGGGAGGGCGGCGCCGACGGGGATGGTGTCGCGCAGGCCGCTGGTGCGCTCGGCGGCGGCGACGCAGACGCGGACGTCGCCCTGGCGGCGGAAGAGGGAGGCGCTCTCGCCGGTGTGGTCGCGCAGCTGGGCGAGGATGGGCTGCGCGATGGCGAGGAGGCGGTCCTCGCCGGCGGCGACGGCCAGCTCGGCGAGCCGGGGGCCGAGGATGAACCGGCCCTGGGTGTCGCGGTGGACGAGGCGGTGGTGCTCCAGCGCGACGGCGAGCCGGTGGGCCGTGGGGCGGGCGAGACCGGTGGTCTGCACGAGCTGCGCGAGCGAGGCGGGACCGGCTTCGAGCGCGTTCAGCACGAGAACCGCTTTGTCAAGTACGCCGACTCCGCTAGAGTTGTCCATGTCTTGATATTGCCGTCTCGTAATTTGAGATGCAAATCAGCCGGACCGGACCCCGGCGCGACGGCGCGCCGGACGATCATGACAGGTGAGGTGGGTGTGATGGGCCGTACATTGGCCGAGAAGGTGTACGACGCGCACGTCGTACGGCGTGCCGAGGGTGAGCCCGACCTCCTCTACATCGACCTGCACCTGGTCCACGAGGTCACCAGCCCCCAGGCGTTCGACGGGCTGCGGATGGCCGGCCGGCAGGTCCGCCGCCCCGACCTGACGATCGCCACCGAGGACCACAACGTCCCGACCACGGACCTGCTCAAGCCGATCGCCGACCCCGTGTCGCGCACCCAGGTCGAGACGCTCCGCAAGAACTGCTCCGACTTCGGTGTCCGCCTGCACCCGATGGGCGACGACGGCCAGGGCATCGTGCACGTCATCGGCCCGCAGCTGGGCCTGACCCAGCCCGGCATGACCGTCGTGTGCGGCGACTCGCACACCTCCACGCACGGCGCGTTCGGCGCGCTCGCGTTCGGCATCGGCACCAGCGAGGTCGAGCACGTCCTCGCCACCCAGACCCTGCCGCAGATCCAGCCGAAGACGATGGCCGTCACCGTGAACGGCGACCTGCCCGAGGGCGTCACCGCCAAGGACCTGATCCTGGCGATCATCGCCCGGATCGGCACCGGCGGCGGCCAGGGCCACATCATCGAGTACCGCGGCGACGCGATCCGCTCCCTGTCGATGGAAGGCCGCATGACGGTCTGCAACATGTCCATCGAGGCCGGCGCCCGCGCCGGCATGATCGCCCCCGACGAGACCACGTTCGCCTACCTCAAGGGCCGCCCGAACGCCCCGCAGGGCGAGGACTGGGACAAGGCCGTCGAGTACTGGACGTCCCTGCGCACCGACGACGACGCGGTCTTCGACAAGGAGGTCGTGATCGACGCGGCCGAGCTGACCCCGTTCGTCACCTGGGGCACCAACCCCGGCCAGGGCCTGCCGCTCGGCGAGTCCGTGCCCGACCCCGCGACCATCGACGACCCGGTCAAGCGGCAGAACGCCGAGCGCGCCCTGGAGTACATGGGCCTCACCGCCGGGACGCCGCTCCGCGACATCGCCGTCGACACCGTCTTCGTCGGCTCCTGCACCAACGGCCGCATCGAGGACCTCCGCGCCGTCGCGGGCGTGCTGAAGGGCCGCAAGGTCGCCGACGGCGTCCGGATGCTGGTCGTGCCCGGCTCCATGAAGGTCAAGAAGCAGGCCGAGGAGGAGGGCCTCGACCAGGTCATCTCCGCCTCCGGCGCCGAATGGCGCGAGGCCGGCTGCTCGATGTGCCTGGCGATGAACCCCGACAAGCTCACCCCCGGCGAGCGCAGCGCCTCCACGTCCAACCGCAACTTCGAGGGCCGGCAGGGCCCCGGCGGCCGCACCCACCTCGTGTCGCCCGCCGTCGCCGCCGCCACCGCCGTCACCGGCCGCCTGGCCGCTCCCGCCGACCTCTGAGGAGACCCGAGCCATGGAAGCCTTCACCACCTACACCGGACGCGCCGTCCCGCTGCGGCGCAGCAACGTCGACACCGACCAGATCATCCCCGCCGTCTGGCTCAAGCAGGTCAGCCGCACCGGATTCGACAAGGGCCTGTTCTCCGCCTGGCGCGAGGACCCCGACTTCGTGCTGAACCAGCCGCAGTACCAGGGAGCCGGCATCCTCGTCGCCGGCCCCGACTTCGGCACCGGCTCGTCCCGCGAGCACGCCGTCTGGGCCCTCCAGCAGTACGGCTTCCGCGTCGTGATCGCGCCGCGCTTCGGCGACATCTTCCGCAACAACTCCACCAAGATGGGGCTGCTGCCGGTCGTCCTCACCGGCGAGCAGGTCGAGGCCCTGCAGAGCGCGGCCGAGAAGGACCCCGCCCTGGAGATCACCGTCGACCTCGAGAAGCGCGAGGTCCGCTGGGGCGCCGACACCGCCGCCTTCGAGATCGACGACTACACCCGCTGGCGGCTCATGGAGGGCCTCGACGACATCGGCCTGACCCTCCGCCACGGCGACGCCATCAACGACTACGAGGCCGCCCGGCCCGCCTGGCTGCCGGTCACGGTGTAGCCCAGGGGGGACGACCCCCCTGGAACCCCCCGTCACGACGGGCAGGGCGTTTC
>NZ_JBEYYT010000518.1:0-5773 GCF_040645715.1 Spirillospora sp. NPDC046719
GCGCTCGACCCGCACCAGGCTCCAGCCGTCCCGGACCGCCGGGACCGGCACCTCGCGGACCTCCAGCATCTCCGGCCCATCCGGCCGCGACCGCGGCCAGCGCGCCGCCCGCACCGGCGGCGAACCCGGTCCGGAAGTTCATGTGCTCGTCACCTCGCCGTTCTTTCGGGGTCGTGCGGCGGGCTACCCGCGTAAAGAACGACAAAACAGGCCGCAGGCCAGTGTCCGACCCTCCCCGCGAGCCCCCGGCACGCGACCGTCACAGCAGGTCACAGGGCCTCCGCGCAGAGTGAGGGCACCAAAACCGCGCGATCGGCGGCCGAAACCCGCCGACCAGACCAGCCCAGCGTGCACACCGGACCACGCCCCCCCTCCGGTAACGGTTAAGCCTCTTGCGTAATGCACCCCTTGAACTGGTACGGACCAGTGTTTATCTTCATGGCCACCACGCGCGTTTGTGCTCAGTGAGCATTCGCACCGCGCACAATTTTTCATGCGCGAAAGGGAGGAGGGCCGGGCGGCCGACGCCGCCCGTGGGAGGACCACGCCAAAGGGTCATGCGACGGCACGCCGCACGACCGGTCCGGGGTGGCGTGAACATGCGGGCCGAAAAACGACGCACGGACGCGCGGGAGCGTCCGCAAGTGCGAGCCGAAGAAGGCGGGGACAGATGAAACGGCACCTCATCGGCGCCATCGCCGCGGGCCTCACCGTGGCACTCGGCGTCAGCGGATGCGGCAAGGGAAGCTCGTCCGGCGGAGACGACTCCGACGGCAAGACGATCAAATTCGTCGCGGCGATCTACGACGACAACACCAAGCCGTTCTGGGACGCTCTGATCAAGGACTTCGAGGCCAAGAACTCCGGGTACAAGGTGAACCTGGAGATGGTCGACTGGACCCAGATGGACGCCAAGGTGAAGACCTACGTCCAGACCAAGCAGGTCCCCGACATCCTCAACTACAACTCGTTCTCCGACTTCGCCCGGGACGGCCTGCTCTACAAGGCGTCCGAGGTCGTGTCGCCGGCCACGCTCAACGACTTCACCCCCACGTTCGTCGAGCAGGCCAAGTTCAACGGCGAGCAGTACACGCTGCCGTTCATCTCCAGCGCCCGGCTGATGTTCTACAACAAGGACCTGTTCAAGAAGGCCGGCATCACCGACCCGCCCAAGACCTGGGCCGACATCAAGGCCGACGCCGAGAAGGTCAAGAAGGCCGGCGCCATCGGCTACGGCCTGCCGCTCGGCCCCGAGGAGGCCCAGGCGGAGTTCTTCTCCTGGGCGATGAACGACAACGGCGGCTGGGTCGACTCGTCCGGCAAATGGGCCATCAACCAGCCCGCCAACATCGACACCCTCAACTTCCTCAAGGACCTCAACAAGTCCGGGCTGACCCAGCCGAACCCGGAGAGCACCGACCGCAAGACGGTGTTCAACCAGTTCGCCCAGGGCAAGGTCGGAATGGCGATCGGCGGCCCGTTCACCAAGGCCGGATTCATCACCCCGGCGAACCCGAACCTCAACTTCGGGGTCACCTCGCTGCCGGTGAAGAACGCGAGCTCGCAGCCCAACACGCTCGGCGTCATGGACGTCCTCGACGCCTTCAAGAAGAACGACGGCAAGAACAAGGAGGCCGTCAAGAAGTTCCTCGACTTCTTCTACCAGAAGGACAACGTCTCGCGGTTCCTCTCGAAGGAGGGCTTCCTGCCGACGACGAAGTCCGCCGGTGACGCGCTCAGCTCCGACCCGTACATGAAGCAGTTCGTGGACGCGCTGCCGACGAGCAAGTTCGCCCCCACCAGCAACCCCGCGTGGTCCGCGGTGGCGGGCGCCGTCAAGCAGAGCCTCGGCACCTCGGTCGCCGACAAGGACCCGAAGAAGGTGCTCGACGAGATCCAGCAGACCGCCGAAAAGGCGAGCTGAGTGCAGGACGTCGCCGTGAAGCGGGACGCCGGGCTCCGTCCGGCGTCCCGCGCCTCCCTGCCCAGGCGCGTCGGGCGCGCGCTGGTCCCGCTGCTGTGGCTCGGCCCGTCCATCGTGCTCATCGCCGTCGTGGTGCTGTGGCCCGTCATCGAGATGGTCCGCACCTCGCTGCTGAAGATCAGCTCGTCCGGCGTCACGCTCGGCAACCGCGGCTCGGCCAACTACACCGACCTGTTCGACGAGGACGCCCTCGTCCCCGTCGTGCTGCGCACGCTGCTGTGGGTCGCGGGCATCGTCGTCGTCACGATGGTGCTGTCGCTCGCGATCGGCCAGCTGCTCAACGCCCGCTTCCCCGGCCGCCGCGTCGTCCGCTGGGCCGTCATCGTCCCGTGGGCCGCGTCGGTGCTGATGACCGCGCTGATCTGGAAGTGGATGCTGGACAACTACTCCGGCATCGTCAACCGCGTGCTGCTCGACCTGCACGTCATCGACAAGCCGGTGAACTGGCTCGGCCACCCCCACCAGGCCATGGTGTGGATGATGTGGGTCGCGGTGTTCGTGTCGCTGCCCTTCACCTCGTTCGTCATCCTCGCCGGGCTCCAGTCCATCCCGTCCGACGTGTACGAGGCGGCGCGGGTCGACGGCGCCGGCGCGTTCCGCACCTACTTCGGGATCACGCTGCCGCTGCTGCGGCCCGCCGTCCTGATCGCCTCCATCATCAACGTGATCAACGTCTTCAACTCGTTCCCGATCATCTGGGCGATGACCGCGGGCGGTCCCGGGCACGCCACCGACACCACCACCACCTTCATGTACAAGCTCGCGTTCTACGACCAGCACGTCGGCGAGTCCGCCGCGATGGCCGTCGTCAACTTCGTCCTGATCCTGGTGATGGTGCTGGTGTACCTGCGGGCCACGCGCTGGCGGGAGGAGGTCCGATGAAACGCTCTCCCGTCCGCAAGGTCGTCCTCACCGGGGTCGGCTGGCTGGTCGCGCTGATCTTCGTGGCGCCGTACCTGCAGATGTTCCTGACCTCGCTGAAGACCGAGCACGAGCTGACGAAGTCGCCCGGCACCTACCTGCCCGGGCACTGGCAGTGGTCGAACTTCGTGGACGTCTGGAAGGCCGCGCCGATCTGGACGAACATGCGGGTGTCGCTCATCGTCGCCGCCGTCGCCACCGTGGTGACGCTGGCGTGCGCGATGCCCGCCGCGTACTACACCGCCCGCAACCGGTTCCGCGGGCGCGGCGCGTTCCTGCTGCTCGTCCTCGTCACCCAGATGTTCGCGCCGACCGCGCTGGTCATCGGCATCTTCCGGGAGATGGTCGCGCTCAACCTGACCGACACGCTGATGGCGCTGATCCTCGTCAACGCCGCGTTCAACCTGCCGTTCTGCGTGTGGATCCTGCACGGCTACTTCTCCAGCATCCCCAAGGAACTGGAGGAGGCCGCGTTCCTGGACGGCGCCGGACGCGTCGGCGCGCTGTTCCGGGTGACGCTCCCGATCTCCGCCCCGGGAGTCATCACCGCCGTCGTCTACACGTTCATCTCCGCCTGGAACGAGTACATCGTCGCGTTGACCGTCACCGCGTCGCCCAACCGGCAGCCGCTGACCGTCGCGATCCCGTCGTTCGTCACCCAGTACCAGGCGCACTGGCAGTACCTGTTCGCCACCTCGCTCATCGCTATCGTTCCCGTCGTGATCCTCTTCGTGTTCATCGAGCGGTACCTGATCGGCGGCCTCACCGCGGGCTCGGTCAAGTGACCCTCATCGCGATCGACGTCGGCGGCACGTCGATGAAGGCCGCCCTCGTCCCCGCCCCGCCCTCCCCCGGGGCCGGGGCGGGCGGCGAGGTGCTGATCTCCGAGACGTGGCCGACCGACCGCGCCGACCCCGTCGGCGGGATCCTCGACTTCGCCGCCCACATGGCCGCCCGCGCCGAGGCCCTCGGACGCCCCGCCCGCGCCGCCGGGATCGCCGTCCCCGGCATCGTCGACGAGGCGTCCGGCACCGCCGTCCGCGCCGCGAACCTCGGCTGGCGGGACGTGCCGCTGCTGCACCTGGCGCAGGAGCGGCTCGGCGTCCCCGTCGCCGTCGGGCACGACGTCCGCACCGGCGGCCTCGCCGAGGCCGTCCTCGGCGCCGGACGCGACGCGGGCGACTTCGTCTTCATGGCCATCGGCACCGGCATCGCCGCCGCGCTGAT
The DNA here is from genome assembly GCF_040645715.1 of Spirillospora sp. NPDC046719. NCBI lineage: Bacteria > Bacillati > Actinomycetota > Actinomycetes > Streptosporangiales > Thermomonosporaceae > Spirillospora > Spirillospora sp. NPDC046719. Next base: position 4,133 of record NZ_JBEYYT010000518.1, read on the forward strand.
CCTGAACGGCACCACCTACCCGGGCGTCTCCGGATGGAGCGGCGAGGTCGGGCACATCGTCGTGCGGCCCGGCGGCGAGGACTGCGCCTGCGGCAACAAGGGCTGCCTCGAGACGTACGCGTCCGCCGCGTCCATCGCACGCCGCTACACCACCGGCCACGCCGCCGTCCCCGTCGCGGTCGCCGTTGCCGGGAGCACGCATAACGGCGCAGCGGGTACCGCCGTCAGCGCAACGGGCAGCACGCCAGGCACCACAGTCCGCGACGCGGACAGCACGCTGGACAGCGCGGCGAGCGATGCAAGCAGCACGCAGGGCGGCGCGACGGGTGGCACGCGGGCCGGCGCGACGAGCAGCGCTGCAAGCGACGCAGGTGGCGTGACCGGGAGCACGAGCCTCACGGTGGACGGCACAGCGGGCGGCGCCACAGTCAACCCAGGCGGCAGCGCGAGCAGCGCAGGCGGCAGCAGGGTCGACGGCACGGCGCTCAGCTCGACAGACGGGACAGTGCCCGACGACGAGAGCGGCCTGGGCACCATTCGCGCGGAGGACGTGATCGCGCGGGCCGGCACCGACGATCTCGCCGCGCGAATCTGGTCCGAGGCCCTCGACTGCCTGGCCGACAGCCTCGCCGCCACCACTCTGCTTCTGGACCCGGGGCTGTTCGTCCTGGGCGGCGGCCTGGCGCAGGCGGGGCCGCTGCTGCTCGAACCGCTGCAATCGCGGCTCGCCGAGCGCCTCCTGTTCCGTCCTGCTCCCCCGCTGGCCGTCACGCGGCTCGGCGACCGCGCCGCCGTGCACGGCGCCGCACTCCTCGCCGCCCGACTCCTCTGACCCCGCCCGAACGCGGCTGACCCCGCCCGGACACGGCTGACCCCGGTCTCGGTGGGGTCAGCCTCCTGAGACGTCGGGCCTTCAGCACGGCCAGCTCCAGGGGGTCGATCGGTCTCTTCGAGCGGTCGGTCTCCCCGGAACAGTTGGCCCGAGCGGACGGTCGACCTCACCGGACAGTCGACCTTCCGACGTGCTCGGTCCCAACCAAGCTCCCGGTGCCGGGCGCCTCGCACCGGTGAGTGTTCAGCGGTGCGCTCGTTGGACGTGGAGCCGCTCGGGATCGATTCGGACTTCTCGTCGGCTGTGGCGGGGGTTTCGGCATCACCGCCTACGGCGTGGTCAGGAGCGACGATCATCCCGAGTGCGGCATCTGGCGGCCGTCCGGCGCCCTCTGGTCGACGTCCTGATTGGGGCTGCCTCGATCGCGGGCGCGCTTACGAGGCGCTGGCTCCCGGCGAAGCGCACCTTCCGACGTGCCTGACCACTTCGCTCGCCAACTCTCCGGTCTTGGGACGGCTTCCTGGCGAGAGTTCATCTCTCGTTGCGGGGCCGGATCGCTGGTGTCGGGCGGCTGGCCAACCTGCGTGGGCGGTTGGACCGCAGGGCTTCAAGGAATTGGCAGTGAGGGAGCGGGCACGGCGCGGAGGCGAGTATTTGAGGTGGCCTATTCACTCGGCCGGGACTTGGTACTTCCCGGGGCGAGAAGCCGATCAACGAGAATGGGTGTTCGGGTGGTGGGGTGGCGCTTGCGTACGGGGCCGCCCCTCCAAAGTCAAGGGCGCCTTCGGCGTCGCTTCGCGATGGACTTC
>NZ_JBEYYT010000519.1:0-5758 GCF_040645715.1 Spirillospora sp. NPDC046719
GCCAGCGCCGGGGCCGCGGCCTTCCCGGCGCCCGCGCACGCCCTCACCCCGCCCGGATGCGGCGACCACGCCGCCACGTCCCGCGCCCTGCACCGCATCACCGGCGTCGACGGGCTCACCGGAGCGACCGTACGGATCGACGACCCGCGCTGCGGGACGTGGACGGAAGCGAGCGGGGCGGCCGACCGCCGGACGGGGCGGCCGATGCCCGCGGACCCGCGCGTGCGCGTCGGCAGCATCACCAAGACGTTCACCGCCGTCACCGTCCTGCAACTGGCCGCCCAGGGCCGCGTCTCGCTGGACGCTCCGGTCGCCCGTTACCTGCCCGGGCTGATCGACGCGAACGGCCACGACGGGCGGGACATCACCGTCCGGAGCCTGCTGCGGCACACCAGCGGCCTTCCCGACCACATGGACTCCTTCCAGAGCACGGACGAGTTCCGCTTCCGGCACTTCGAGCCCGAGGAGCTCGTGCGCCGGGCGCTGCGGCTCCCCGACCCCGGCAGGGGCTGGCACTACTCCACGACCAACTACGTCGTCGCGGGACTGATCGTGGAGAAGGTCACCGGGCACCGCCTGGAGGACGAGACGGAGCGGCGGATCATCCGGCCGCTCGGCCTGCGCGGCACGTACTGGCCCGGTGACGAGACCTGGATCAGGGGCCCGCACCCGCGCGGCTACGTCCGCGTCGAGCGGGACGGGACGGTCCGCCGCGCCGACAGCACCGAGATGAACACGACCGTCGCCTGGGCCGGCGGCGCGCTGATCTCCACCCCGCGCGACATGAACGCGTTCTACGGCGCGCTGCTCGGCGGTCGGCTCCTGCCCGCGGGGATGCTCGCCGAGATGGAGCGGACCGTCCCGACCGACCCCGACCGCACCTGGCCGGGCGCCGCCTACGGGCTGGGGCTGATCGGGACGCCGCTGCGCTGCGGCGGCACCTGGTGGGGCCACGCCGGCGACATCGACGGGTTCACCACCCTCGCGGGCGTCGCGCCCGGCGGGCGGCGCGTCTCGATCGCCTTCAACGAGAACCCCGCCACGCAGGCCGCCTTCGACGACGAACTGGACCTCGTCCAGACCGGCCTGTGCGACCACCCCGGAACGGAGATGTCATGACCACGAGCAGGACCCTGGCCGCGGCCGCGGCGGGACTGGCGGCGGCCGCCGTCGCGGCGTCCTTTCCGGCGATGGCGAGCGCCGCTCCGTCGGCGACCGCGACCGCTGACGGCGGGCTCGGCCGCTACTACTCCCAGCACCTCGCCTGGAAGGCGTGCACGCTCGGCCCGGACGACGAGGTGGGGCGGAGCCTGGACGAGGCGGGCGCCCGCTGCGCGGACGTGACCGTCCCGCTCGACTACGCCCGCCCGGACGGCCGCACCATCACGATCGCCGTCTCCCGGCTCGCCGCGTCCGACCGGGCGCACCGGATCGGCACCATGCTGATCAACGGCGGCGGCCCCGGCCCGTCCATCGACATGCCGCCCTACATCCGCGACCTCATGGGCAAGGCCGGCCCGCGCTACGACCTGATCGGCATGGACCCGCGCTCGCTCGGCCGCAGCGCCCCCGTCGACTGCCACTGGCCCAGCGCTACCTGGGTCAGGTCGGCGGGGGAGACCCGCCGATCGTTCCGCCGCTCGGTCGCGTTCGCCGAGGACCTGGCGGCCCGCTGCGCGAAGACGAGCGGCGCGGAGCTGCCGTACATCAGCACCCGCGACATCGCGCGGGACATGGACGTCGTGCGCGGTGCGCTCGGCGAGCGGAAGATCTCCTACAACGGCGCCTCCTACGGCACCTACCTCGGCTCGGTGTACGCGACCATGTTCCCCGGCCGCCTCGACCGTACGGTCCTCGACAGCTCCGTGGACCCGCGCCGCTGGGGCCCGGGCCTGCTCGCCGGGACCGAGGGCCCTAACGACCGCGCGCTCGCCCATTGGGCCGGCTGGACGGCGAAGCGGAACGCGACCTACGGCCTCGGCGCCACGCCCGCCGAGGTCCTGGCGACCGTCCGGGACGTCGTCCGGGCGTCCGCCCGCGAGCCCCTGCGGGTGGGCCGCTACCGCGTCGACGACACCGCCCTGGCGTTCGTTCCGTTCGACCTCCTCGGCACCGACGAGGACTCCCAGCGGGCCGCCCTCGCGGACGCCGTCCGCGTGTTCAAGAAGGCCACGGCCGGGCCCGTCGAACCGACCAAGGACCTGGACGAGGAACTGGCGTTCCTGCTCACCGGCACCGATTCCCGCTACGGCAGCGGCCAGAGCGCGATCATCTGCGGGGACGCCACGACCTCCCGCGACCCCGGGACGTACTGGCGGGCCGTGCAGAGCCACCGGAAGGAGTCCCCGGTCTTCGGGCCGCTCGCCTACGGGGTCAACCCGTGCGCCTTCTGGCCCGTCCGGCCACGGGAGCCGCTCACCGAGGTCGGCGGGCCGCTGCCCGCCCTGATGGTCGCGGCGACCGGCGACACCCGGACGGTCTATCCGGGCAGCCTCGCCCTGCACCGGCTGCTCCCCGGCTCACGCATGATCACGCTCAAGGGCGCCGACGTCCACGCCCCCTACCAGCGCGGATACAAGAACGACTGCGTGACCGGCCAGGTGAACGACTACCTGCTCACCGGGCGGCTGCCCGCGCGCGACCGCACCTGCGCCCCGCAGGGCTGACGCGGCGGCGACCCGGGCCGGCGCGGACGGCCGGGTCGGTCTCGGTGGCCTGGACGAACGCGTCGGACACGGGTGCCCCTCTGTTGCGACAATTATTACATGTACTATTTGTAAGAATTGTGCGCGCGACCGAGGGAAAGGTGAGGGCCATGCCTCCCGAACGGCACCGCCGCCGCGAGATCCTGGACGCCCTGCGCGCCGCCGGCGCCCCGCTCGGCGTCGCCGACCTCGCCGGACGGCTCGGCGTCCACCCCAACACCGCGCGGTTCCACCTGGACGCCCTGGTGGCGGACGGCACGGCCGAGCGGACCCTCGACCGGCCGTCCGGCCCCGGCCGACCCCGCACCGTCTACACGGCCCGCCCCGGCATGGACCGCGGCGGCTCGCGCGGCTACCGGCTGCTGGCGCAGATCCTGCTCAGCCGGCTCTCAGGCGCCGGACCCGACGGGCGCCGGGAGGCCGAGCGCGCCGGCCGGGAGTGGGGCCGGTTCCTGGTCGACCGGCCGCCGCCGTTCGCCCGGACGAGCGCCGGCGACGCGACCGAGCGGCTCACCGCGCTGCTCGCCGACCTCGGCTTCGCGCCCGACCCCGACCCCGCCGGCGACGTCGTCCGGCTGCGGCACTGCCCGTTCCTGGAACTGGCCGAGGAGTACGGGCCGCTGGTCTGCGACGTCCACCTCGGCCTCATGCGGGGCGCGCTGGCCGAGCTGGAAGCGCCGGTCGAGGCCGAAGCGCTCGAACCGTTCGCCGAGCCCGCCGCCTGCCTCGCCCGCATCCGGCGCACCTGACCGCCCGCCGCCCCGCCGCCCGAACCCCGACGATCCGAAAGGCTCCGACGACCATGAACGCGACCGCGGCCGCCACGGCAGGCGCCCTGACCTTCCTCTGGCTCGGGATGGTGCTCGGAATCTCGTTCCTCGAGGCGCCGCTGAAGTTCCGCGCGCCGGGCGTGACCATCCCGATCGGGCTGGGCATCGGCCGGATCGTCTTCCGCGCCCTCAACCTCGTCGAGACCGTGCTGGCCGTCGCGGTGGTCGCCGCGGTCGCGGCCGGCGGCCCGCCGGTCGCCGTCACCGTGCTCGCCGCCGTCCTGGTGGTGCTGCTCGCCGTGCAGCTCGGCGCCGTCCGGCCGCGCCTGAACAAGCGGTCCGACCGGGTGCTCGCCGGGGAGGACGACCGGCCCCGCTCCCGGGGGCACCTGTACTACGTGGCCCTGGAGGGCGTGAAGGTCGCCCTGCTGGTCGCCCTCGGCTTCTCCGTCCTCGCGGCGGGCTGACCCGCCCGCCCCCCGGCCGGCGGCGCGGAGCCGTCAGCGCTTCGCGACGGTCAGCAGCACCGCGGCGTCCTCCAGCGCCCCCAGCGCGTGCCTCGCCGGCGGGATGATCAGCATGTCGCCGGACATGCCGTCCCACGCGTCGTCGCCGCTCGTCAGCCGCACCCGCCCGTGCAGGACGAGCAGCGTCGCCTCCCCGGGGCTCTCGTGCTCGGTCAGCGCCGTGCCGGAGGTCAGGGCGATCAAGGTCTGCCGCAGGGCGTGCTCGTGGCCGCCGTAGACGGTCTCGGCGCTGCGTCCCGTGCCCGCCGCGGCGGCCCGCTTGAGGTGGTCCCTTACCTGCGCGTCCAGCGAGAGCTTCTGCATGGCACCAGTCTGCCAGCGCCCTGCGGGGACGCCAGGGAGGGACCCGGACGCGGCGCCCGGTGACGGCCCGGTGTCAGTTCAACGGCCCGGTGTCAGTTCAGCGGGGCGCCGGTCACCGGCGCGCCGAGCGCGCTGCCCTTCAGCCACTCGTCCCACGACTTCACCCACGGCGTCGGCCCGTTCCCGAACTGGAGCTGCCGCGACGTCCCCGTCACCTTGACGATGTCGCCCCGGTTGGTGAAGTTGTAGAACCACTTCGCGTCCGCGGGGGAGGCGTTCACGCAGCCGTGGCTGACGTCGGAGACGCCCTGCGAGCCCGTCGACCACGGCGCCGCGTGCACGAACGTCCCGCTGTAGGTCAGCCGCACGTTCCAGCTCGTCGGGATCCGGTACTCGCCGGGGTCGCCGGTCGTCGCCGAGTCCATGATGATGTGCGCCGCCTTCTCCTGCGCGATCATCGTGCCGCTGTAGCTGTCGTGGCCCGGCTTGCCGAGGCTGACCTTCATCGTCCGCACCACCCGGCCGTTCTCGGTGACCTTGGCGCGGTGCGTGCCGTCGCTGACCGTGGTGATGTGCTTCGGGCCGACGGTGAAGGCCAGCGTCCGGTCCTTCATGCCGTAGAGGCCCTCGCCCGCCTTCAGCCCGGCGAGGTGCGCGATGACCTTCACCTTCTCGCCGGACGGCCAGTAGTCGCGGGGCCGGAAGTCGACCTCCCTGTCGCTGATCCAGTACCAGGCGCCCTGCACGGGCGTGGACATCCGGACCTCCAGCGCCTTCTCCACCGCCTGCTTGCCGGCCTTGGTGCTCACCGGCCTGGACAGCAGCAGCTGCACCGGCATCCCCACCCCGACGGTCTCGCCGTCCAGCGGAGACATGCCGGTCTCCAGCTTCTTGGCGGGCGTCAGGGTGGTGAAGGTCGAGGTGACGGTGACCGGCTTGCCGCCGTCGGCGGAGCCCTGCGCGGTCACCGTGTACGTGGTGGACGGCCGCAGCGTCCACGACGACCGCCACGACTTGCCGTCCGGCGCCAGCGTGCCCGCGGCCTTCTCGTTCTTGCCGTACGTGAGGGTGACGCTCGTGAGCTTGCCCTTGTCGGCCTTCACCAGCACGGGCTGGTCGGGCGCCACCTGCTTGGCGCCGGTCGCCGGGGTGATGGCGAGCTTCGCGGCGTCCTCGGCCTTGCCGCCGCCCGCGCCGCCGCCCTTGTCGCCTCCTCCGCCGGAGGAGCATCCGGCGACGGAGATGGCCAAAGCCCCGATGATCGCCGCACCCGCCGTCCCGGTCCGACCCTTGCGCATCACCGAACTCCTCATGCTCGACACGCGGAACCTCATGGTCAGGTTATGCGCCCTTAGCGGCGCGGCATGCCGATGCGAGGGAACGTCCCGCCTTTCTCACAGGTGGGCAATGGTCCCGTCAAGTCACGAAGGCCGGTGCCGCGCGGCGTTCCCAC